>JAHDBB010000540.1 GCA_020630635.1 Chitinophagales bacterium | reverse complement strand
CACCCGTCAGGTTTTGAAAACCTGACGGGTTTGAGCAAGGCTAGAGGCAGCAATAAGAACGAATAGCGAGACTTTCTATTGCGATGAAAGATAAGCCTTTCGCTCCCAGACAGGCTACCCCTCTAAGCTTGCCAATTACCTTTAATTACAGACCTCCTTTCTCTTTATCAATCGGATTGCCTCTTCTTAGCGTGGGTAGCAATCCGATTGAAGCGATACCTCTTTTCTTTGATTGTAAAATGGGGCAATAATCGTGGCAACTTTATATGGGTAGCCCCCAGACAGTATAACAAAATATACCCAAGAAGGTTGTAGTCTATATGACACTACTCACCCTCTCCAATTGGTTTATTCAATTAGAAAAGCGTGAGTAATGAGCAATATATTAAGGAGGTCAGAGAAAGGTAAGATACACCTTTTTAATGAGGATGGTAACTTCCATCTCAACCTCTCAACACAATATCCAATAAGATTTCTAGTTCATCTACCTTTTGTACTTCTTCTGTACTATCATAAAACTCCAGAAGGTTTTGAATCAATAGAGCAACAATCCCTCGATTTTCCAAAGGCGATAAGTAAGCCTCTGAAGCAGACATATTAACCGTATTAAAGAAATGATACAAAACTTCAGGCTGTTGCATCAAATAGCCATTGGTGTGCATATCAATGTAAAAAAGTACATTAGCCGTTGGATTAAAAGCATTGGGTGTGGTATTGGGTAAGTAGTAGGCAAGAATGAACTTGTTTTCGGGTAAACGCAACATGCTAATGGGCAGGTTTAAACACCTTGATAGCAACAAGTAAATAATTCCCAATGCAATGGCTTCTCCTTTTCTTGCCCTCAACACATGAGAGGGATAAAAATAAGGATGAATGACTCCTACATGATTTAGGATTCTAAAACCATAAGTATCAAAAAAGATGCGATTGAGGGTTTTGATAATCTTTTGGGGACACTCTAATGATTCAATGGCATAATTTGCCTCATAACCTATACTAGTCACTTGTTCTTCCAAAAGGGTCAAGTTAATATTAGGATATTGGTAAGTGCAAAATAGAAAAACCCCTTTGTCGAGTTCTTGGCTACCTGATTGTACCCATTCTTTTAGTTGTTGTTGCAATTTTTCAAAACGAATCTGTTTGATAATGTCTTCAATACGAGTTTCGACCAAGCCACTCGTGGTTTGATCTGTTATACGTAATAGGGTGGGAATAATTGGGGTTCCCAAATCAATCACTCTGGGTTTGATTTGGTGGTAAGTTTGGGGGTCGGGATCTTCAATAAGATAAAGCATTGCCTTTATCTTTGTACTGCTTGTCATAGTTGAGTGTATTTTAGTTAGTTTAAAAAGTACTTTCCTATGAAGCAGTTTTTCAATAATCAGTTTGTTAGTTTTTTGAGTGTTGCTAATTTAATAAAAAAATCCCATACATTCTCAAAAAGATGTATTTTATTTATTATATGTAATAAATATCAAAACAATAAATAACTGACAAACAGAGTATTGTTAAAAACAGGTAGTAAAAATTATTTTAATAGGTCCGCCGTAAAGGTAAAAGGCAGCAGTTGTTTGATAGAGTCCAACTTAAACACTTGTTGATTTTCACCCAAAAGATAAAGGGTAATTGGTGTTTCAAAACGGTATTCAAATTCTGAAATAACTTGCCGACAGCTACCACAAGGAAAGGCTATTTGGTCGGTCTTCACCCGATCATAATCAATCGTAATGGCTAAGGATTTGGGTGGGATGGTAGGATATTGGGCGGCGGCACTAAATAGAGCCACTCGTTCTGCACACAATCCACAAGGATACACAGCATTTTCTTGATTATTACCTATAATCATTTCATCGTTTTCTAATAAAACTGCTGCTCCAACATAAAAGGTAGAATATGGTGCATAGGCTGTTTTGCAAGCCCCAAAAGCTTTGTCAAAAAGCTCTCTTTCTTGTTCTGAAAAGGAGGTATGGTCGTCATAGACCATCATAGAACTTTCTATCTTAATTTCTCTCATGCGTTTTATTGAGACCTAAAAACTGGGATTTGTAACATTGTTTTACGAAAGAAATAACGTAATAGTTGACGATTCGTCGATTTTTATGGAGTTTTATTTTATTGGGAGCAAAGAATTTAGGGGTTTCATCGTCATAGAAAGTCCCGCTGTTTTTGTAGGTACAGGTCGTTTGTTTTTCCTTCTTTTTACAGCTTGTAAAAGGTAAATACCTGAACCAACTAGACCCGATAGGAACGGTATAAATGCAATGCGTTGGCTTATGACCACAAGTCGAAAAGACTTGCGGTAGAGGCTGCTTTTATAAGAGTGGATAGCGGGGAGACCCGTTGCGATGAAAGAGTAATAACCGTTCTCTCCAAAAAGAAAAAATCACGAAAGGAAGAGAAAGTCACCAAAAACTTGTCACCTGTCACTTTTCAAAACTACCACTTATAAAAGAATCGTTGAAACTGTTTGATAATTTTATCCTTATCGGCATGACTATTTTCCAAACAGTAGTGCATTTCCTCTTTTCGGTAGTCAAAAACCCTTTGTAACTCTGGACTCATTCCTCGAATGGTATGGTACTCTATTTCTCTGAGTTGTTGAGGCGAATAGATGCCAGTCATATCTTTGAAAACAGGTTCTATCACACAGGTACAAATAGGACGATTTTCTTTGACACAACCCCGACAACAGTAAGAATTGTAAAGTTGTGTAACATTGTTTTTACGAAAAACGACCGAAAGATCTGGATTGGTCAGATGATTGGCATTGCCAGACACTAATAAATAGACAAAACAAACAATGGCAATAATAGCAATCACTGTTGAAAGGGATTTGAACATATTTCTCAAAACCCACACAAGGGCGGCTCCGACTATAAAAATAATAATTAATTGGGCTAACTCCATAATTTGGACTTTGGTACAGGTAAAATTTTGTATCAGTATTGGCGCAAAAGGTAAAAATAAGCGAAATCTTTGCGAAAGTCTACCTATCTACTACTAAAATTTTGCCAAAATCTCTATACGTTGCCAAAATGGGATAAAAAAAGCGTTAGTCTACTACCGACTAACGCTTTTTTGTACTTGTTTTATAAGAGAAAAGTAAAACCTTATACCTCTCCAAATACTTCTTTTAATTTTTGGTCTAATCTTGGTCCTCTCAGGTTTTTGCCAATGATCTTACCATCTCTGCCAATTAGGAAAGTAGCAGGAATAGAACGTACTCCATAAGCCGCAGCAGGAGCTGATTGCCATTTTTTAAGATCACTCACATGATAAGGCCAAATCAAATTGTCTTGTTGAATCGCTTTTTTCCAACGGTCTGCATTACCATCTAAAGAAACACTAAAGACCTCGAAACCTTGATCTTTGTATTGCTTGTAAGTTTTGACCACATGTGGATTTTCTTTACGACAAGGACCACACCAAGAAGCCCAAAAGTCTAATAAAACAACTTTACCTTTCAAATCTGACAAAGACATCACTTTACCTTCTGGATTAGGGAAGCTAATGTCTGCCGCCATCGAACCAATCGCTGTTTTGGCTTCTGCTTGTTTTTTAGCTTGTGCTTGTGCCTTGTTTTGTTGGATAAAAGTAGAAAGGTCTTGTGTAATTTCAGAACTTGGCAGCTCGTTTTTCAAACGTTTTTCAACTTTTTCATACACATCCATCCCTTGTGCAAATTGCAGATTGCTCATCGCTACATAAGCTACTAAAGGACTTTTGACTGTATCAACAAAATTAGAGATGAAATTTTTATCCAAACGACTTCCTTGTAACTGACTTGTCAATGATTGAAGACTATTGATTTCTTGACCACCACTCATTTGAGTAGATTTGGGATCATTTCGATCTGAACTAACGGTTATCTTGCCGTTATCTAAAATAAGAAATACGGGTGTTCTATCAATAAGCAATCGTCCAAAGGTTTTTTCTCCGACTGTTCCTGAAAGCTGGAATGTTCCATCTGCTTTGATCGAAGAAGTATCCAAGGTTTCCGCTTGTCTTCCTCGCACTTTTTGTAATAAAACCTTCTTACCAATGGGATAATTTTGGGTCAACCCTTCAATTACAAAGCCATCGCCATTATTGGCAGACGATGAGGGCATATCATTACTAGAATTTCCTTTTTGACCACAGCTAAATAAAAACATGACTGCGCTCAAAAGGATGGTGATACTCATTGAATATTTCAAAAAATTCATTGTTTTTGTGTTTTATTTTTTTGCCAAAATAGAGCATTTGCCTCAATATTCACTTGACAAAGATGTTATTTTACAGCAAAGATACATTACTCTCTATAATGTACAAATTTGTTTAACGAGTGTATAAGAAATTTGACTAAATTTCTGGCATAATTAACAAACATTAAGATTTTCGGGATTCTAAGTACCTAAATCTAAATAATCGACACATTTTATGAGGGTCTCTTTTTCACTCATACTGCGTTATTTTTTCCAGTGATAGCTCGGCTATCACGGCAAAAAATGCCTTGTTTGATTAAAAAATAGCCT
>JAHDBB010000539.1 GCA_020630635.1 Chitinophagales bacterium | reverse complement strand
AAATTTTTAGCCATTGCGATGGTGTTCGTCTCATTTTTAACTTCTTGTCAGAAGGATGCAAAAACTTTGTTAGAGACTCCTGAACAAACAGAGGAGCTTACGGAAGAAAATATAGATGCTTGGGTGAATGCTCATCGTACAGAAGTTACAGTTGAAACTGCTACTTTGGAGGAAATCAACGAGGTCATGTTGTCCTATGGTTTAGAGCCATTTACAGAGAGTGATGTAGAAAGAGCTTCAAAAGTTATGACGGTGATTCCATGTGACTATGCGGATTGGAATGGTAGTGGAACCCTAACTACTTTTGATTTAGTACTTGCTCAACAATACATCTGTAATAATGCTGGTTCTTGTGCAGGGGATGTTCCTACTTCAACTGCTTCACCTCTTGAAGTATTTCAGTTTGGTGTGTTGAGTTTTTATGGAAATGATGGAGCAGAAGCTCTTACATTGAATCGTAATGATATTTACCTTGCAAGAGATGCCATTCTTGGTGTGATTAGTTGTAATTAATTCAAATATTATAAAAGCCCTTAGTCGGTTTTGTTAATGAATGTAAAAAACCAATAGTAGTTTTTAGAAACTGCTATTGGTTTATTTGATGTTGATTATGACGTTGAGACCATGCAAAATAGCCCCGATAGAAGTGGTATTCGTGTCGAAGCGTTGGCTTAGAAAAACGTTGGCAACACGAATAAGAACGGATAGCGGGACTTTCCGTAACGACGAAGCAAGTTAAATTCGCTTCTAAAAAAGAAAAATCCTTTACTTCATTCTTTAGGATGAAGCCACGAAAGAACCGAAAAGTCCTTTACTTCATTCTTTAGGATGAAGCTACGGAAGCTGCTCTTTAATGATATAGTTGCTGAAGAAAGTCGGGTTTTCTGGATGACTCAAGACATTGAAAAATACGACATTTGGATCGTTATCACTTCCTTGATAAATGACCGAACCATCCAAATTGACATCCGCTTCGTAATAACCTTGATGGATATAATTAGTCGTCATCTGGTTATTAGTGTTTGCTGTCAAAACATTGAAAAAGACATCATTGGGATCATTGTTTCCGCCTTGAAAAATGACCTGTTCATTGGAATTGGAATTGCCTGACCACAAACCCATAATGCCATTGCCCAAAGGTTTCATCGCATTGGAACCCCAAGTCGCTATACTGGTAAAATCGACCATCGGTGCAGCCGTTGAGATAGAAATGGGTTGTGCGGTCATTGCGCCCAAGTGATTGCGATGTCGAATAGACACATAATAATTGCCAGGAGAAAGACTTTCAAAGTTCAAAATATTGTTGGAATAGACATCAACTAAATCGCCATCACTTTGTAATAAAACGGCTTTGGTTGCGGCAATATTGCTGGGATCACTGGCGTATCGCACCTCCAATAATACCCAATCCACAATGGCACTGCTACTGGCAATATCAAAGGTAAATGCTTTAGTGGTTTCTCCACCACCATCACCATAATGGGTAAAATTGGGCAAGTTGGTATAAGGTTCTGAAAGAGGGATATGATCTCCGTCCCGAAGATCGTCTCGCATCAAAGAAGTATTCGTTGATCCCTCATGCGCTCCTTGCAAAAATACCTTAGCCTGAATGCTCGGACTTGCAGGAACAATATTGATGGTATAGTCTTCGATTTCTCCAAAGTGGTCACCACAAGGATCAATCACCGTTGTATTGGAATAAATATTTCTAACACGCATACGGGTTCTACCTAAAACCGCATTGGGGGGAACAACGATATTTCCAAAACTCATTCGATTGGAATTGAAAGAGGACATAGCAATCGCTTCATTGGCTTCAAACTCTCTATCTTGGTCAAAATCAATCCAAGCCATTGCTTTATCTTGGGGATAAACGTAACTCAATCGGACGGTCAACAAATAGTCATTGCCTACTTTTAATTCGGTACTATCGCTATCCGTAAAATCAGCATAACCTTCTTTACTAGAAGTATTATCTAAGGTATTGAGATTGACATAATTGATATAATCACTAGCAGAACCAGCCGCAGAAGTAGCAGTACAAAAAGGTTTACATTCTCCAATATCACTTACATACACCTCCAAGTTTTTCGTAACCGTACAACCCGTTGCCAAGTCAACTGCTGTGACAGCATAAATCATGCTGCGTTCCAAAAAGACCTCTTTGGTATCACCTTCTCCTAAATCATTGCTCCAAATAAACTGTACATTGTTGGCATTTATACCGTTAACACTGGCTCTTAAAGTTCCTATATTATTGATACAAATCGAATCGCCTTCTTCTAACCATGTATTGACCGAAAAGCCACAAGTATTGGCAGAAGGAGCTAAACGAAAATCCCAAACACCTCGTCCATAGGTTGCAAAGCGAGCAGTTTCGGTTTGTGGTACATACTCGACATCTCGATATACTTGTAAAGGTGCTTCTGTACCAGCGATATTGTACCATTGATTTTCATCTATCACATAGGCATAAGGCCCCAATTCAGTAGCAGCAAACAAGATACTTTCATCTTCATTAAAATCTGTATTGTAAACCATTGTATTAGGTAAGCCATTGGTGACAGGAGCAAAACTTTGTCCACCATCAATGGAGCGATAAACGCCAGGATTAGAATAACCGCTTCCTCCATAATAAACAATATTGGGGTCTTGCTCTGAAACAGTGATAAATGCACCATATAAGTAAGTATTAGGAGGACCTGTAAAATTACTGGTTTTGGTGAAAGACGCTCCTGCATTATTGGAGTAAAAGAAAGAACCATCCGAAGTCCCTACATAGATTTTATTCCAATCCATTGGAGAAGTCGCAATCGCTGAAATATTGCCTCCTGAATTGGCCTTAAAGTCGTAAGTATATTGAGAGTAGTAAGAGCTTTCATTGGGAGTCGTTCCTACGATTTTGATCAAACGAGAACCACTTCCACCACTCGTATTACCACCGCCAACTAATATGCCTGCCTCAGCAGGATCAGGAGTAGGAGCCGTTGGTACATTCCACAATTGAATATCATTTCCATTGATTTGCAATTGTTCGGTAACGGTTCCTTCTAAGTCTTGTACATAATACATCAAACCATCAGGATATTCTGTCCAATAACTTTGACCATAATTACCCATTTGAACTTGAACATTGTCGCCTTGAATGACAAAATCAAAGCCCAAAATACCTGCATTTGTGGGATCTTCGCCTCGAATCATTCCTTTATCTTGTGTACCTCCTAAAATATAAGGTGGATCACTAGGACTGGTTCTTGTTGTATAAAATTGGGTAATATTGAGGTTTAAATCTCCTAAATTTTCGGTACTAAATAGATTATTGTAGCTTACATGGATACCGCCATGAGTCGAGATCAAAATAAAAGGCGTATTACCAGAAGTTCTAAATGCATCAATGCTCATAATATCGGCATGCAATAAATCTCTACTTTGTTGATAGTAATCTAGCCATTCATTTTGACTATACCAAAAACTTCCTTCTGTGGTGGTTTTTTTCAATTCAATATTACCATAGTACAAATGATTGGCGATAAAAGGATTGGCAAAGAGACCGACATCCCAAGACTCATCAGGAGTTGTACTGATTTGGGTAAAACTGGCTCCATCATTAGAAGAGCGATAGACATCTCTTCGATTGATAAAAACATAAAAAGTCAAGCTATTATTACTCTTATAACCTGTAAAATCAGACCAGCCAGCAGGAACATTGGTATTGGTATTTAATAAGGTCAACGAATCACTGCTTAATTCATATAATTCACTTCCTTTGCTCAATATATACAATTCATTTGTACCTAAAGGAGACCACATCGCCACTCGTTTAAACCCTGCATTGGTGAAGGTATGAATAAGCGAAAAATTAACTCCTCCATTTGTTGATTGGTACAATTGATAAGCGGGACCAACAACAGGACTAAGGATGGTTGTTTCTACTAAATAATAAAGCGTTCCATCATCCAATTCAATAAGGTCTCTATCAGTTCCGTCATTGTTGACAAAAGACATTCCCGTTGATTTAGTCCAAGAAATCCCTTCATTACTCGAATACCACAAATCTTTGCCATCTGCTGCTACGATATTTTTGCCCCCACTCGTATTTTGTACCACCTGAATGGCTTTTCCATTAAAGACAATATCATCGCTCAAAATGACCCAATCTTCTCCATTTAAAGTCCCTCTTACAACGGTTCCACCATCCGAAAGAGCATAAATTTGATTGGTACTAGGATAATAATCTAAGGCAACGATACTACCTGCTTCATCATTAGGACCTCGTTCCGCCCATTCCCCAACCAGATTGCCATTCGCCAAATTTTCGACAGTACTACTTTTGGCTAAGGCTTTTTGTTGTGCCTTTTTCTTTTCCTGATAATTCAATAAACGATTGGCTTTGTCAATACTTTTCCAATGGACATCGGGAGCAGTTCGGTGGATGCTCTCCATATAATGATCGACTTCCCGTTGGACAGGACCATCCATACTATAAGATTCTTCATTGATACCAGCCGTTGGAGT
>JAHDBB010000538.1 GCA_020630635.1 Chitinophagales bacterium | reverse complement strand
ATAGCAGGACTTTCCAATACGACGAAGCAATAAACCCTTCGCTCCTAAAACATAGAAATCACAAACTGAACGGCACTATTGACTACCGACTTCGGACTATGGACTACAATTTGCTTTGAAAGCCTGAGCAGCAATAATACTTCCTGCAATAGCGACATTCAGCGATTCAGCATTGCCACTGCCTGGAATCGTGATAGGTGTATGTGGATGTTGAGCTAAAAGATCAGGAGAAATGCCATGTGATTCGCTTCCTAACAAAAGAAAAGCCGATGAAGGAAAAGTGATGTCGAACAGGTTTTGACCATTGAGGGTTGCAGCAAAAGTGGGAATATCGGGATAGCTTGGAAAAAAAGAATCTAGGTCTTCATAAAATACTTGAACACTGGCGATAGAACCCATACTCGCTTGAACGGTCTTTGGATTATAACAATCGACACATTCTTTGGAACAGATGAGATAAGGCATCCCAAACCAATCAGATAATCGAATGAGCGTACCTAAGTTGCCAGGGTCTTTGACTTGAGCTAAAACAAAATGATGATTTGTTTTTAAAATAATTGAGTCGATATGGGTTGCTTTCATCTCTACCAGCGTCAAAACTTGGGGCGGCGTGCTTAGTTGAGAAATTTGGCGGTAATCTTGTAAAGAGATAATTTGTAATTTGTCGGCATTAAGGCGTATTTTCGTCTTATCAAGCCAATCTTGGGTCGCCAAAATACGTTGAATAGGAGCATTGCGTCGAAGCAATTCTTCTAATAACTTGTTGCCTTCTGCCAAGTACGCTTGATGACGGTAACGATATTTTTTAATTGGCAGAGAGCGTAAAAACTTTAACTGCTTTTTAGATAAAGGAATTGGTTTCATTATTCAAATATGGCAAAATTTGTGCGTTTTTGGTATTAATCCTGCTAACAAGTTGTGGGAATATGCGTTATTTGGCAAAAGACGAGGTATTGCAGTCGAGTGTAGAGATCAAAATTGAGTCAGAAATTCCTATTCCAAATAAGACGGCATTAGAACAGGATTTGAGAGCCATTAGCAAACCTCAACTCAATCGTAAATGGTTTGGGTTGATAAGGGCCAACCTATGGTTTTACAATGTGGGTGATCCTGATAAAAAAGGGATTCCTGGTTGGTTGAGCAATAAAATCGGAGAACCGCCAGCCTTATTTGATGCCGCCAAAGCAGCAACTAGTTGTGAGCGAATGGAACGTTATCTTTTTAATCATGGCTACTATCATGCAAAAGTGGATTATTCGGCAAAATGGTCGCAACAACGAGCAAAGGTTACTTACTTAGTGACGATTAAAGACCTTTTTACGATTGACAAATTTACCTATCCTACCGATACTTCTGAACTTACACAAATCATAAAAAAATATAAAGTAGCTTCACCTATTAAAGTGGGAGATGCTTTTAATGTGGACAAGATGCAGGCAGAACGCCAAAGAATTGCCTCCTTATTAAAGAATAAAGGCTACTTTGATTTTAACGCTGAATATGTCAAATTTGAGATTGATAGCTCTAATATAGATTCTAGCGTTTCTTTACACACCGTCATTGATATTCCAGAAGAAGATAGTATGCATCATCAATATCGAATTGGAGATATTTTCATTCATTCAGAGTACTATTTAGAAGGAGGAACAGCTAATTTGGATACGCTTCGATTGGGCAATTATCATTATATTCGGAAAGATCAACTATTTCGAGCCAATAGTATTTTAGACCAGATTCTTTTTGAAAAAGGCGAGTTGTATTCGATGAATGATTATCGAAATACTTTTAATAACCTATTAGAGTTAGGGGTTTTTAAGTTTGTCAATATTCGATTTGATAAAAAAGTGGATGAAGATGGAAAACGTCTTTTAGATACCTACATTTTATTGACACCTGCCAAACGTCGCCAATACTCCGTAGAGATGGAGGTCAACAATCGTTTTACCGAAAATATTTTTGGGGATAGCTCATTGGGAACAGCTTTGACGACTAGTTATCAAAATCGAAACTTATGGGGAGGTGCTGAACGGATTAGTTATAATCTTTTTGGTGGGGTTGAGTTTAATATCAATAATAGTGAACAAGATGAACCCATTAATACCATCAATTTAAGTGGTCAAGTCAATGTAACAACTCCTAAGTTTTTGAATCCTGTACCTAAAAAGTGGTTGACTGAAAAACAGCTAGAAATCTTGGCTTCTAGTAAGATCAAAACCCGTTTTAGTTTATCAGATAACTTTGTGCGTTTATTAGGGAGCCACAGTATCAATGCCAGCGAATTGAGCTTTGGTTATGACTGGAAGTATGGAGAAAATACCCGACATTTTATCACACCGATCTCTTTTGCTTATTCCTTTGTGTATGATACAACAGCGTATTTCAATAGCCAATTGGAAGGAGATTTGAGGTTGAGACGCAGTTTTGAAGATCGACTGATTATTGGGGGAAGCTATTCTTATTTGTACTCCAATCAATTCACTAGCAAGAGCAATCGACACTTTAGTTTTCGAGGGGACATTGAGTTGGCTGGAAATATTGTGCGAGGGATTGAAGGATTATTGAATGCGGACTTTGAAGAGTTGTTGGTAGGGGAGTTGGATTACTCACAGTTTGTGAGGGTACAAACGGATTATCGTTACTACATCAATTGGGGAAAAACGACTTTAGCCTCTCGATTGTATGGAGGGATGGGCGTTCCTTATGGCAATTCAGGAGAGATTTTGCCCTTTATTCGGCAATTTTATTCTGGAGGTTCCAATGGAGTCAGAGCTTTTAGGATTCGAGGTTTAGGACCTGGAGCCTACGAACCCGATGCCAATGCTGATGTACAAAATATCCAGTTTCAGCGAACAGGTGAATTGAAGTTGGAAGCGAATGTCGAATATCGTTTTCCTTTATTTTGGTATTTCAAAGGTGCTTTTTTTGTAGATGCGGGCAATGTTTGGACGCTGTATGAGACGAGTAAAGAAGGAGGACAATTTCAGTTTGATACCTTCTTTAGTCAAATTGGTTTTGGAGGAGGCGCAGGCTTGCGTTTAGATGTGAGTTATTTTATCTTTCGGGTGGACTTAGCCAAGCCTTTTTATAAGCCTTTTTTACCTGCTGGTGAACGATGGACGATGAATCAATTGTATTGGAAAAATAAGGAGTGGCGACAAGAGAATTTTGTGTGGCAATTGGGGATTGGGTATCCGTTTTAAAAGGGGACAAGTGAGAGCGACTGGTGACTTTTTAGTCCAATTATTGATTTGAATAACAGTATAGAAGTCCTGTAAATTTTGAAAAATTTATAATCCTATTGTAGATAAAAAATCTTAAAAAAACCTTTTTTATCTAAAAATCCCTTACCATTTTTTGAAGACCTAAAAACTTTTCATAGCTTTGAATCTATGTCAAATATGCCCCAAGTGGCAGTCGTCATTCTCAATTGGAATGGACGTGCCTTGCTCGAACAATTCTTACCCTCCGTCCTTGCTTCTACTTATCCCAATATCGTTATCTATCTTGCAGACAATGCTTCTACAGATGATTCTATTGAATTTGTGAAGTCTCATTATCCTGATATTAAAATTATTGCTTTGACCGAAAATTGGGGGTTTGCAGAAGGATACAATCAGGCTTTACAACAAGTCGAAGCGGAGTACTATGTTTTACTCAACTCAGATGTCGAAGTCACGCCCAATTGGATAGAACCGATTGTAGAAGAGATGGAGAAAAACAAAAGCATCGGAGCAGCCCAACCCAAGATATTGGCCCAACGACAAAAGACTCATTTTGAATATGCAGGAGCCGCAGGCGGATTTATTGACAATTTAGGCTATTCTTTTTGTCGAGGGCGTATTTTTGAAGAAGTCGAAAAGGACGAAGGGCAATACAATCAACCTTTAGAAATTTGTTGGGCGAGTGGTTGTGCCTTATTTATTCGGTCTGAATTATATCATGGATTGGGCGGATTAGACAAGGATTTTTTTGCTCATTTTGAAGAAATCGACCTTTGTTGGCGAGTATGGCGACTGGGTTATTCAGTGATGGTTTTTCCCGATTCAGCCGTTTATCATGTAGGCGGAGCCACCCTTTCTGCCAGTAATCCTCGCAAAACCTACCTCAATTTTCGCAATAATCTGGTTTTTTTACTAAAAAATAATACCATTCCAGGCTTCCTTGTGGTCTATATTTTTCGTTTTATCTTAGACAGAGTAGCAGCCCTACGTTTTTTGATCGGCGGAAAATCGAAGGATGCCTTTGCCATACTCAAAGCACATTTTCATTTTTTAACGGGCATACGAAAGTGGTTGAAAAATCGCAAGATACACAATGAGAAAATCCAACAATTAAGGCGAAAAGATGCCAATATGTATCCACCCATTCACCAAAAAAGCATCATTTTTCAGCATTATATTCAAAAAAATAAGACTTTCGACAAATTATAATGATTGGGATGTCCTAAAATATATAAAATACGTCCTACCTTTGTGTAAAAGACAGGTGATTTTTATCCTTTCTTTTAGGAGCGAAC
>JAHDBB010000537.1 GCA_020630635.1 Chitinophagales bacterium | reverse complement strand
GGAAAAGAACCGAAAATCACTTGTCACCAGACACTCCTGTCACTTAAACAACTAATTCCCCTTCAATCTTTCTATAAATTCCTTCCAGACCTGTTGGACATCAAAATGAATGGTTCTGTCTTGCAAAACTTGATAACCATTTGATTTGTCATAAATCACATTGAACCAAAAGGGATAAATAGGTTTGTCTGTTCCCCAACCTGACAAAATCCCAAAACGCAAATCGGTAAAGGAAAGATGATTATCGTCCTTTTTGCCAACGGTGTAGTAATCCTTTGAAAACCATTTTAGTTCTTGAATCGCCCTTGTATCGTTACATTCTTCCAATAAATGCTCATTGCGAGGAACAAACATAAATTCAATCGTATCTTTGGTATCTAAAAAGGAGTAAAGCCCTGCATAATATCCTTCGTCTGTTTCTGCCAATCCATACCACATGATATTGTTTAGCGGTGTCGGTGCTGTAATCAAGCGGTCTTCCTGATAATTGATGTTTTGTTTTGCCAAAGCCTTTTCAAAATGACTTTGTACTCGTACTTTGTTGAAAACCGTAAATAACAAGTAGGCACTACTTAATCCCAATCCTACATAATTGATCCAGCGTCTTTTGTTGCTGCTTCGATGAAAACGGGAGGCGATGATGAGGCACAATAAAAAGGGAACAGTATAAAGCGGATCTGCTACAAATATGCTACTGATGGCAACTCGTTCTCGACTAAAGGGTAGCCAAAGTTGTGTTCCGTAGGTGGTAAAGGCATCTAATATGGGATGGGTCAAAATGCTTCCTGCAAATAGAAGAATCCAATCTTTGAAGGTTGCGCTGTTTTTGCGCCGATACCACCGCCAAACTAAGAAGGCAATAACTGGTATAAAAAGCAGTTCAAAAAAGAAAGCATGACTGGCTCCTCGATGAAAAGATAATTGGGTGATAGAATCAATAAAGGGGAAAAATAGGACATCTAAATCGGGAATGGTTCCGCCAATTGCTCCCCAAAGTATTGCCTTATTGCCAATTTTTTTGCCCAATACCGCCTCTCCAATAGCGGCTCCTAAGGTCATTTGTGTTATCGAATCCAAATTACTATATTTCTAAAGATGAAATAAAATGTCATTTGAGGACATCAAGCCTCTTCAAACAACGATTTACAACATTTTCAATGATAAAACTGTTATCTTTGTCTAGCAAATTTAATGCCCTTGAAAGAATCTATCAAAATAATCCTTGCTGACTCTCAATATATCACTAGTATGGGACTCCGCTATCTACTATCTCAATCTGCTGATTTGGAGGTCGTAGATGTGGTTGGTAACAGAGATGATTTATTGACCAGCATTCAGTCCAATCATCCTGATTTGGTGATTTTGGACTACGACCAACCCGATTCTTTCAGTTTAGAAGACATCCCTTCTGTCATTGAGCAATGTCCTGATACGCATGTCCTCATCATTTCTTCTGATGATGCCAAACAAAATATTCGGCAGACTATTCACTATGGTATTAAAGGTTTTTTGACCAAAAAATGTCGAGAGGATGAGTTGCATAACGCTATTCAAACAATTTTAAACGGTGGAAAGTTTTTTTGTGATCGAGTTTTAAATATTATTATGTCTGATTTTGAGGAAGAAGATGACAAAAGTAAAGCATATGAGCAATTAACTGATCGTGAAAAAGAGGTGGTTCAATTGGTGGCGGATGGCTTGACGACCAAACAAATTGCTAAAAAACTCTATTTGAGTCCACATACGGTTTCTACTCACCGCAAAAATGCCCTTAAGAAATTAGAAATATCTTCTGTTCCTGAATTGATCAAATTCGTTATCCACAAGGAGTTGAAGAAGCTATAGTAGTGACAAGTGATAGTGACTGGTGGCTTTTCGGGCAGTTTGGGCAAATTCATGAATTTACTTTACATTGTTGGTAACGAAGGCTTTTGGGCTTTTTGTTTTACATTATTTGGAGCGAAGGGTTTGGTGCTTTGTCGCACAGGAAAGTCCCGCTATCCGT
The DNA here is from genome assembly GCA_020630635.1 of Chitinophagales bacterium. Lineage (GTDB taxonomy): Bacteria > Bacteroidota > Bacteroidia > Chitinophagales > UBA2359 > JAHDBB01. The sequence continues at coordinate 2,521 of JAHDBB010000537.1, read as the reverse complement.
TCTTATCACCAATCCACCCGAACCCTTTTGCCAATGCTGTTTGGTGATACCACTTCTATCGGGGCTAGATCGTTAAGGTCTCAACTTTAATGGTTCTTTTTAGTCTCTTGTAGGCTTAACCCTAAAGAATGAAGCAAAAATATTTTCATCTCCGAATACAAAACTACTATCAATTTACTCCTCCCAAAACCTCCTTGAGTTTAATTATCATATTCCCCTCTTTTTGCCTACCTTTGAATGCGATTTTTCCATATCCCAAAAGCCAATAATACAGGTTCGTTTTCTGTTATAAGAGTAAAAAGCCAAACCAACACTATGTTTGAAGTCCTATCTATTCTATCACGCTGGATAAAACCCATCTTACTTGTTACCATTTTAGCTGCGGTTATTAGTACGATTGGCTCTTTGTTGATGCCCAATTACTATGAATCCATCGTAGTCTTTCAACCTTCTAATCCAGGTTTATTAGATCGTAGTATTTTTAAGAAGGAAGCCTCTGAAAAGCCTGTCTATATGTTTGGAACCAAGATAGATATAGATAGAATCCTATCATTGGGCGAATCATCTTCTCTTATTGGTTATGCGATAGATCAATATAAACTCTACAATCATTATGATATTGATCCTGATAGCAGAGAGGCAGAGTTTAAAGTCGCCAAAAGATTTATGAAAAACTACGTCATTCAAAAGAATGCGAAAGGGGCGGTAGAGATTCGCTTGATGGATAAAAATCCAAGAAATGCCGCAGATTGGGCAAACGATTTGGCTAATAAGATTGATAAAATGAATATGGATATCATTTTTGGGAAAAAGCGAGATCAAGTAGCGATGTTGGAAAGTGAGGTCAAAAACAAGCAAAAGTCCGTAGCTGCCTTGACAGATAGCTTACAAAAGCTCATCCAAAAAAATCCAAAAGATACCATTAGCCACAATATTGTACGAAGTCTTTTGAAAAATGATCTTGAAGATCTCAAAGAATCACAATCCAGTTATGACCAAAGCAAAGCGATTATCAGCAAAGATGTGAAAACCCTATTTTATTTTGAACATGCGGTTCCTGCTAAACGAAAAGCCAAGCCTGTACGCTCTATGATTGTTATCGGTTGTACACTTTTCGCCTTTGTCATTATGCTTTTGGTTGCTATCTTTGCTGAAAAGTATAAGGAATATCAACTCCAAAATTCCTAGTATATTAACGTGAATTTTGGGCTAAAACAGTATTTTGTGAAAGGTGTTCTACCAACCATTTTCTGTGTGTTTTGACGGTTCATTTCCTTGTCTTCGCCAGACGGGCTTTCATTTTTCAGTCGATAAAAATGAAACAAAAATCTCGCTAAATTTAATGTTCCTAGCTCAAAGCCAACACCCCGCTACCGAAATTTAGCAAGCCGACGCTTCTTTTTCGGTTCTAACTTGATTTTGACACCACAACAACCTACAAATCAATACTTTATATTTTGGTTAATCCGAAATACACATTATATTATGAAAATCACTCCTGAAATTACACACAAACTGGAACAACTTGCTGAAAAGTATGAGGCAATGGGACAAGATATGCTTTCGTATTTAGATGGCTTGTTGTATGCCGATTATCTTACGTATTGGGATTATGTCCATTTGGATGTATTGCTCAACCTACAGCCTACCATTACACCCTTTGAAGATGAAGTTATCTTTTTGACCTATCATCAAATCACCGAGTTATATTTCAAACTGACTTTGCATGCCATCCATTTGATAGCGGATGATTTGGACTTAACTGCCCAAGTATTCATCACGCAACTCAAGCGCATCAACATGTATTTTGAACAATTGATTGGTTCTTTTGATGTGATGATAGAAGGTATGGATAAGGAACAGTTTTTAAAGTTTCGGATGTCTTTATTGCCTGCAAGTGGATTTCAATCTGCCCAATTTCGGATGATTGAGCTTTGTTCTACCAATATTGATAACCTCATCCATATTTCAGCTCGACATCAGTTGTTGAAAAGCGAAGACTTACAGGAAAAATACGAATATCTTTATTGGAAACGGGGGGCGACAGAACTAGCGACTGGAAAAAAAACGCTTACGCTTCGACAATTTGAAAAAAAGTATGGAAAACAGTTTATTAGTTTGATCCGTAATTTTTATCACAAAAATCTTTGGGAACGGTATCGTCAATTGTCTGAAGAAGATCAACAAAATGAGATTTTGATTCAACAGTTGAGGAGGTTTGATGTTCAGGCTAATATTGAATGGCCTTTGGCACATTTTAGGTCGGCTGCTCGGTATTTGCAACGGGATACAGCGGATATTGCGGCGACGGGTGGTACGAATTGGCAGGAGTATTTACCGCCTAAAAATCAGCTCATTACGTTTTTTCCTGATCTTTGGACGGAAGAGGAACGGCAGGATTGGGGGAAAAGAAAGAGTCGATAGTTTTTTGAGGTGACAAGTGATAGTGACGGGTGACAAGGGTTCTTTTTTAGTCGATAGTCGATAGTCGATAGTCGATAGTCGATAGTCGATAGTCGAT
>JAHDBB010000536.1:1196-4541 GCA_020630635.1 Chitinophagales bacterium | reverse complement strand
AATAAGTCTTGTCAATCCGATTGCTATACAAAAAATGAACCAGCAATCGGATTGACAAAAAACAATGGAGTCTTGTTTCTAGGAGCGAAAGGTTCGATGCTTCGTCGTTACAGCAAGTCCCGCTATCCGTTCTTATCGCCAAGCCACCCGAACCCCTTAGCCAATGCACGTTGTCGATACCACTACTATCGGGGCTAGATCGTTAAGGTCTTTCTCTATAGTAACTGCGTCAAAAATGTAAAGTAATTTGAAAACTTTCACTCAAAAAAGAATCAAAGTTGTCAAATTTCCCACGAAAAGAACCAAAAATTTCCATTAAAAAGCGAATATTCGCTAATCAAAACCAAAAATATTGTATATTTATAACTTCAAAAGAATTTTGTTTAACAATGGAAGAATAGAAAATCAAACTGCTTAAATAAAACTGATTTTCCTTCCAAATTTTTAATAATTTATAAAAATGGCGAATCAATACATTGATTTAAGTACCGTAAGATTTTTACTTTACAAGGTAGCAGAATTAGAAACGGTAACAAAATTACCTCATTATCAAGACCATAACAAAGAGTCGGTAGAAATACTCATAGAATCAGTTAAGGACTTTGCAGACAAAGAGCTGTATCCTTACATACGAGAGATGGACGAGCAACCAGCCCACTACAAAGACGGCAAAATCATCGTTCACCCACAAATTGGGACAGCTATCAAAAAAGCAGGTGAAATGGGCTTAATAGTTGGCTCATTTACTTATGAAGAAGGCGGTTTACAGATGCCAGCAACAGTAAGTAATACCTTAGACATGATTATGGAAGCAGCCAATAATCACGTCATTGGCTATTGGGGCTTAACCTTTGGAGCAGCCGAATTGCTCGTGAGCTTTGGTAATGAAGAACTCAAAGAGACTTATGTACCCAATATGATGGAAGGCAAATGGGGCGGTACGATGTGTTTGACTGAACCACAAGCGGGAAGTTCCTTATCTGATGTCAAGACCACTGCTTATCCTCAAGAAGATGGTTCTTACAAGATCAAAGGACAAAAGATATTCATCTCTGGAGGCGACCACGAATACTGCGAAAACTTTGTTCACCTTGTTTTAACAAGAATCGAAGGCGCACCTGCTGGAACCAAAGGGATTTCCTTGATGGTAGTTCCTAAACATCGCATAACAGAAAATGGCTTAGAATTCAATGACGTAATTACAGCAGGCGATTTCCAAAAAATGGGACAAAGAGGTTATTGTACGACTCACCTAAGCTTCGGTGAAAATGATGACTGTCAAGGATGGTTGGTAGGAACAGCCAACGAAGGTTTAAAGCATATGTTTTTGATGATGAATGGCGCAAGAATCAGTGTGGGTAGGGGAGCTGCTGCCATTGTATCAGCCGCTTACCACGCCTCTTTACAATACGCCAAAGAGCGTCCACAAGGTCGTCGAGTATCCAACTCTGGTAAGAAGAATGTCGCAGAAGAACAAACCCTTATCATCAATCACCCTGATGTAAGACGCATGTTATTGTTACAAAAAGCCGTCGCAGAAGGATCAATGAGTTTGGTTTTAGAGGCTTCCAAAGCGTATGATTTATCAGTTGCAGCCGAAAGTCAAGAAGAAAGAGAAAAGAACCACTTGTTGTTGGAGTTATTGACACCAATGGTCAAAACCTATCCTTCAGAAAAAGGAATTACAGCCGTTTCCAATGGCTTACAAGTATTAGGAGGTTATGGTTTCTGTTCCGAATTTATCCTTCAACAGTACTATCGAGACATTCGTATCTTCTCGCTTTATGAAGGTACAACAGGCATCCAATCAATGGACTTATTGGGTCGCAAGATGACGATGAAAGGCGGAAAAGCTGCTTTTATCCTAGTCGAAAAAATAATGGAATCTATCCAAGCTGCCAACACACACGAAGACCTCAAACCTTATGCCAACACATTGGGCGAGCATCTACAATTGAGTCAAAAAGTCGCTCAATTCTTGATGGGCTTTGCCATGAAAGGCGAATATGAACGCTTCCTTTCTGATGCAACCATCTTCATGGAGTTCTTTAGCAACTTGACCATCGCTTGGCAATGGCTCAAAATAGCAACTGCTGCAAAACACGGTCTAATAACAGGCGATACCACTTACACAGAAGAATTTTACGAAAGCAAGATTCATACCATGAAGTTTTTCTACAAGTACGAATTAGCGAAAAACCATTCTCTATCCAAAGTATTAATGGATGAAAATGTATTAACCATTCCAACAGAACAAGAAGTTTTTGTTGGGTAGATGGAGAGAATCAGATAATTATCAAACCACAAATTTACGTTTTGTATTCTTAAGTTTGTGGTTTGATTATTATAATCTTAAAGAACTCTATGAAAAATGACACTATCAGAAAAATATATTAATCCTTTAACTGACTTTGGATTTAAGAAACTATTTGGAACAGAACCAAATAAGGACTTGCTCATTGATTTTCTCAATCAGTTACTTCCCAAAAATAAAAAAGTCAAAGATCTAACTTATACCAAAAATGAACATTTAGGAAGTAGTCCACTTGATAGAAAAGCTATCTTTGATTTATATTGTGAGAGTGAGAAGGGAGAGAAGTTTATAGTAGAAATGCAAAAAGCCAAACAAAACTATTTTAAAGACAGAAGCATTTACTATTCTACCTTTCCTATTCAAGAACAAGCGAAAAGAGGCGAATGGAATTATAAATTAACAGATATTTTTACCATAGGAATTTTAGATTTCGTTTTTGATGATGCTAAAGCAAAAAATGTTATAAGTACAGTAAAACTAAAAGATCAAAGCTGCAAAGTATTCTACGATAAGCTAACATTTATTTATGTTGAATTACCTAAGTTTAAGAAAAAAGAAGATCAACTTGTATCCAAGTTTGATAAATGGATATTTGTTTTGAAACACTTGGCTAATTTACAAACAAGACCACAAGCTTTACAAGAAAAAATATTTAAACGATTATTTGAATCATCTGAAATAGCCAAGTTTAGTCCTCAAGAAAAGCAAGCCTATGAAGAAAGTTTGAAGTATTATCGAGACATCAAGAATGTAGTAGATACGTCAAAGGAAGAGGGACGACTTGAAGGGAAAAAAGAAGGACGACTTGAAGGGAAAAAAGAAGGACGACTTGAAGAAAAAGAATCCTTGATAAGATCGGGACTAAAAGAAGGGTTATCAATTGCCTTGCTTTCTAAACTTACAGGATTAAGTGAAAAAGAAATAGAAAAAATAAGGGATGAAGAAAATATTTGAAATATTAAAAAAGGATTTTGTTTTTGAATCATCTGAAATAGCCAAGTTTAGTCCTCAAGAAAAGCAAGCCTATGAAG
>JAHDBB010000536.1:0-1096 GCA_020630635.1 Chitinophagales bacterium | reverse complement strand
TATCAATCGCCTTGCTTTCCAAACTTACAGGATTAAGTGAAAAAGAAATAGAAAAAATTAAAAAGAAGTACAAATCTTAACCAAATAGCCCCGATAGTAGTGGTATAAATGCAATGCGCTGGCTTCCTAAAACGTTGGCGCATTTATAATAACGGATAGCGGGACTTTCCATTGCGATGAAAGAGGAACCGTTCGCTCCTAAAAAAACATCAAATAAAAAAACAAAATTTGTCGAATATTGTGAAAGAAGCTGATCGCAGAACGCTGTGGACTAAAGCAAGAACTGAACCACAACTATCGACCATCGACTAAAAATAAAAAACCTCTAAATGCAAAGCATCAAAAAACAATTTGACTTAACCAATAAAGTAGCCATTGTCACAGGTTCTAGCAAAGGAATCGGCGAATCTATTGCCAGAGTTTTAGCCGAACATGGCGCAAAAGTTGTCATCAGTAGCCGAAAACAAGAAGCGGTAAACGCAGTAGCTGAACAGTACAAAGAAGCAGGTTTTGAAGCGGTAGGCATCGCCTGTCACGTCGGCAAAGAAGACCAATGCAAAAGCCTAATAGAACAAACTGTTGAAAAGTATGGAGGCGTTGATATTTTGGTCAATAATGCCGCTACCAATCCCGTTTTTGGACCCATCGAACAAGGACAAGAAGCTGCTTTTGACAAAATTATGGAAGTCAATGTCAAAGCTCCTTGGCGATTGGCCAATATGGTTTTGCCCATTATGGAAAAAAACGGTGGAGGCTCCATCATCAATATCAGTTCTGTTGAAGGATTAAAGCCCAGTTTTGGATTAGGAATGTACAGCATCAGCAAAGCAGCCCTGATTATGCTCACACAAAACCAAGCCAAAGAATGGGGAAAATACAAAGTCCGAAGCAATGCCATTTGTCCTGGATTGGTCAAAACAAAATTTAGTTCTGCCATCTGGCAAAACGAAGGAGTCCTCAAGCATTTAGAGCAAATGATCCCAAGTGGACGTATGGCGATGCCTGATGAGATGGCTGGTTTAGCAGTATTATTGGCATCTGATGCAGGAGCCTATATGACAGGAGGCGTTTATACCGCAGACGGAGGATTTATGGT
>JAHDBB010000535.1 GCA_020630635.1 Chitinophagales bacterium | reverse complement strand
GCTCTTATAAATGCGCCAACGTTTTAGGAAGCCAACGCATTGCATTTATACCGCTACTATCGGGGCTAGATCGTTGCGGTCTCAACCCATAGTGCTAATTACTCATCAAAAATAAAACAGAATATTATTACTCTTTTGCATTCCCTTATTCTGTTAATACATAATTAAAAAACACATGAAATTTTTCAAAACCATTGTATTTGTTTTATGCACCCTTGCATTTTTTCAAAATAGTATAAATGCACAAATGAATGCCAAAAAAGACGCAGAAATTGAGCAAAAAGTCGAGAAGTTATTGAGTCAAATGACGTTGGAAGAAAAGATAGGACAAATGAACCAATACAATGGTAGTTGGGACGTGACAGGTCCGATGCCAGGCGATGACTACAACAAAATCAGATACCAACACTTGACCAATGGACAAGTTGGTTCGATGCTCAACGTCATTTCTGTAAAGTCCATCAAGGAAGCCCAAAAATTAGCCGTCGAAAATACTCGTCTAAAAATCCCACTAATATTTGGACACGATGTCATTCACGGCTATCAAACCATGTTTCCTATCCCATTGGGCGAATCAGCGAGTTGGGATTTAGAAGCCATCGTACAATCCGCAAGAGTCGCTGCCACAGAAGCAGCCGCAGGAGGATTAAACTGGACCTTTGCACCGATGGTCGATATATCAAGAGACGCACGATGGGGAAGAGTGATGGAAGGAGCAGGAGAAGATCCCTACTTAGGATCACAAATCGCTAAAGCCAGAGTATTAGGATTTCAAGGAAGCGACCTATCTGCCAACAATACTCTCGCTGCTTGCGCCAAACATTTTGCGGGCTACGGATTTGCCGAAGGAGGACGAGACTACAACAGCACCGACATGAGCATCGCCACTTTGAGAAATGTCATCTTACCACCTTTCAAAGCCTGTGTCGATGCAGGAGTTGCCACGTTTATGAATGGCTTTAACGACATCGGCGGAATCCCTGCTACGGGTCACACCGACCTCCAAAGAACCATCCTAAAAGGCGAATGGGAATTTGATGGCTTCGTTGTTTCTGATTGGGGATCTATTGGCGAAATGATACCACATGGTTATGCCAAAGATAAAAAACATGCTGCTGAATTAGCTGTAAATGCAGGAAGCGATATGGATATGGAAGCCTCTGCTTACGTCGAAAACCTCAAAGCATTGGTCGAAGAAGACAAAGTTCGAGAACTCGCCATTGACGATGCTGTTAGACGTATTTTAAGAATTAAATTTCGATTAGGTTTATTCGATGATCCTTACAAATACTGCGATGAAGAACGAGAAAAAAATAGCATCTTAACTCCCAAAAATTTAGCCATCGCCAGAGATGTCGCCAGAAAATCCATCGTCTTATTAAAGAATGAAAAAGAAGTCTTACCCCTCAAAAAAGAGGCGAAAAATGTAGCCGTCATAGGAGCATTAGCCAATGACAAAGACGTACCTTTAGGCAATTGGCGTTCACAAGCCAAGACCAATTCAGCCGTTTCGTTATTGGAAGGAATCCAGACCGTTTTAGGTGAAAATGTAAAATATGCACAAGGTTATACTTTGACCAAAGGCAAGCGGAATTTTTTAAATGAGCTAACAATTATCGAAGAAGACGAGTCAAAATTTGAGGAAGCGATTAATTTAGCAAAGTCATCAGATGTTGTTATTTTAGCTGTTGGAGAAGACTGTTATCAATCAGGAGAGGGGAGAAGCCAAGCCGATATTGGACTGTTGGGTTCACAACAAAAATTGGTTGAGGAGATTTACAAGGTCAATAAAAATATCGTCATCGTCTTGATGAATGGACGACCTTTAGCCATTCCTTGGATAGCCGACAATGTACCAGCTATTTTAGAAACATGGCATTTAGGTTCTGAAGCAGGCAATGCGATAGCAGATGTACTTTTTGGAGATTACAATCCATCAGGAAAACTACCTGTCACTTTCCCTCGTTCAGCAGCCCAAATTCCTTTATACTACAATCACCGAAATACAGGTCGTCCAGGTCCCGTTGAGATGGTGTTTTGGGCGCACTATACCGATGAAACCAATGATCCGCTTTATCCTTTCGGTTACGGATTGAGCTACGCTGATTTTGAATATTCTAACCTCAAAGTAAGCAGCCCTGAAATGAAAATGGAGGATGAATTACAAGTCACTTGTACTTTAAAAAATACGGGCAAAGTTGCTGGAACAGAAGTCGTACAACTCTATATCCAAGACTTATTTGGTAGCATTACTCGTCCTATCAAAGAACTCAAAGGCTTCCAAAAAGTGACACTAAATGCAGGGGAATCCAAAGATATAACCTTTGTATTGCGTTCCAAAGATTTAGCCTTTTATGGAGCAGATGGTAGCTTCAAAGCCGAAGAAGGAGACTTTAAAGTATTTGTGGGAGGCAATTCAGTAGATTTAAAAGAAACCAACTTTACCTTAAAATAAAAAGATGTAATTTACTTCAAATCGGATTGCTAATCTCGAAAAGTATAAGCAATCCGACTGATTAAAAATCCTAAAGCAATATCTTATACGCATTGGTATCCGTTTTTAAAATTAATAAATGAGCGTTGTAGGAACAGATTGCATCTGTTCTCAAAAATGAACCACATCCATTGATAAGGGATTAAAAATATTAGTTTCTAATTCGCATACCTACTATCATACATTGTACCATTGATAAGAACTTAATCAAATGATAAACAAGAAAAAAAATGTACCTTACTCTGATTTCTATGACGAAGAAATTAAGTCTGATTTTAAATTACAAGAACACTTAGAGGATTTTGTGTATTCAATGGAAACTGATTACTTTAGAATGTGGGAAGCTGTAGAAAAAGAAGAGGACAATAAAGAGCTATCAGAAAGGGAGCGGAATATATTAGATGGGCTAATAAGTTTTGACGATTATGATGGTCCCATTTTGTATATCAATGAAATAGCTCGTCCTACTAAAAGCTGGTATGAAGTAGCCAATGATGTAGCTCAAAAACTTAGGGTGGAAAGATTACAAAGCTATGAAATGTATACAGAATTGGTAGGGGAAGAAGGTTGGGATAGATTAAGAGATGCCATAAATAAGTATGCTGGTGGTTTGTCTTTACCAGAAGGAGTCACAGAACCCATACAAGTTATACCTGCACGATTAAGGCATGAACTAGAAATACAGGTAGCAATAGATTGGTTAATAGGGTTGGGGCAACGTGAAGTATTAACACTAGAAAATCCCGAACAGAATTATAGAATTCCTAATCTCTTAAGTGAGTTAAAAAAGAGAGAAGATAGTGTACAGTATGTGAAATTAACAATGAACATGATACTGTCAGACTTTATAGAACTTAGAGAAAAAGACCTCAAAACATTTAAAGAAGAAATGAAGAAGAAGTTAGGATTGCATAGTATGGATGAAGAAATCATTGATAAATTGAGCGTATACAAGGTATAGCTATCACCCAAGGCTACCCGTCTAAAGTTGCCACGATGATTGCCCCATTTTACAATCAAAGAAAAAAGGTATCGCTTCAATCGGATTGCTACCCACGCACAGAAGAGGCAATCCGATTGATAAAGAGAAAGGAGTCCATTAATATAAATCAATCGGATTGCGCTCTTCACTACTTGCATAGCAATCCGATTGAAACGACTTACCCTTTCTTTAGATATAAAGGCAATTGGCAAGCTTAGACGGGTCGCCTCACCCAACAACTATAAAATAAACTAGTGATAGATTTTGAAAAAATAAAAGAGTTCTACAACATTAAGAGTGATATAGGTATTGAAGACATTCAACCCTTATTTCAAGTAATGAAACAAAGAACCTTTGAGGCAAACGACTATCTTAGCAAAGAAGGTTTTAGTAAAAGAGAAGTGTTTTTTATTCAAAAAGGTTTGATTCGGGCTTTTATTGTCAATGACAAAGGAGATGAAATCACCACACAATTGAGGTGGGAAAAACAAATATTCTCAAATATAGATACTATCTTATTTAATCAACCCTCCCGATTTTATTGTCAAGCTTTGGAAAAAACATCTATCTTTTCAATAGATTATGATGTTTTGGAATCCATTATTGCCAAAAACCATAAATTGAGTAATAATAGAAAATTTATTTTTCAATATATTTTAAAAGATTGTTTACAACGAATAGACTCCTTTATATTGTTGACTCCCGAAGAACGCTATCTAGAATTTATAGAGTCTAAACCCGACATCGCCAATAGAGTGCCTGATAAATATATCGCCCATGTATTGGGAATCACGCCTGTATCATTAAGTCGAATTAGAAAACGGATTGCTTCTAAAAGGAGGTGACTTTTCAGTTACTATACGTTGAAACCTCAACCAAATAGCCCCGAATGGCTTAAATTCTAAGTTTTAATTAAGATTGCTATTTTTCTTTTTGGGAGCGAAAGATTCATCGCTTCGTCGTCACAGAAAGTCCCGCTATCCACTCTTATAAATGCGCCAAGTTTTAAGCAGCCAACGCATTGCATTTATACCACTACTATCGGGGCTATTTGAGTAAGGATAGAACGCCACACAAACAAAAG
>JAHDBB010000534.1 GCA_020630635.1 Chitinophagales bacterium | reverse complement strand
TTGGGAAAATATGAAGACTATGGCTTAGAGAAACCTCAACACAGCGTGACAGAAGCCCATCCCACCATCAATTCAGAATTGCTTTATAAGATTCGTCATGGCAAAGTACATCCTCGTCGCCATATCCAAAAAATAGAAGGACAAAAGGTCTTTTTTACAGATGGAAAAGCCGAAGAATTTGATACTTTAGTGGCTGCAACGGGTTATCACATAGCGACTCCTTTCTTTGATAAAAGCTTCTTGGATTATTCCGATAGTGAACGAGTTCCTTTATACCTTCGCATGTTCCATCCCCAACATCCAAGCCTTATTTTTATTGGTTTGGTACAACCACAAGGAGCTGTTTGGCCTTTGAGTGATCGACAGTCCAAGTTAGCAGGAAACTACATTATGGAACGCTGGAAGTTACCCCATAATGTCGCTCAATTGGCAGAAAAAGACTCTGATGAAATAGACCAAATGTTTCTGAAACGAAAACGCCATACCATTGAGGTTGAATATCATCTCTATGCTCGAAAGATAGAAAAGCAAATACCTACAAATGCACCTATTTGGAATGCTCAAAATGTTCTTGCAATTTCTCAAAACCTAACTCCAAAACCATAAGCAATGGAAAAGAAAAAAATGTTTATTTCTAAAAAGGATATGCCAGCGTCAGAATTAAAAAAAAATGTTCTTTCCAATGTTTATTTAACCAATTATAAAGTACCTTTTTTTATTTATGCACCCATTGTGATGGCAATGATTGTGTACGCTCTCTTTTTCATTCAGACACCTTTATCCTTATTTTTAGCCTATTTTCTCATTGCCATTCCTCTTTGGACGATTTTTGAATACTTATCACATCGTTATGTATTGCATGCGAAACCGAAGTCTGCTTTTTGGCAAAAGGTCGTTTACAGTGTTCACAAAGGGCATCATGACTATCCCAATGACAAACGTTTTATGTTGGTTGGATTAAACATTAGCATTCCAGCCCTTTTTATTTTTTACGGATTGTCTTATGCCGTTTTAGGTTCCCTGTGTCACAGCTTTATGGCAGGATGGGTCGCAACTTATTTATTTTACGACTGGCTGCATTATGCCGTTCATAACTACAATTTCAACAACAAATATTACAAAATCTACCAAAGACACCACATAGAACATCACTTTTTAGATAGTGATAAAAACTTTGGATTTATCACCCTTTTATGGGATGAAGTATTCAAAACAAGGTTAAATAAAGACGAAAAACTAGAGAAGATGCGAGAGGTAAAGCGTTAAATTTAGTGACGAGTGGATAGGTGGCTGGTGACTTTTCGGTTCATTTTGCGAGTTTGGGTAAAAACGGAGATCTTATTAATTTTCGACAATCCTAAAAATCCCATTCATCGTTTAGGCTAGGAGCGAAGGTTTTCTTACTTCGTCGTTATGGAAAGTCCCGCTATCCACTCTTATAAATGCGCCAACGTTTTAGGAAGCCAACGCATTGCATTTATACCGTTCCTATCGGGGCTATTTGGTTGAGGTTAGTATTTCTTAGTGCCAGACGTTGTGACAAAGGGACGAATGTGACGTAAAGGGACGTTCCTTTTCAATACATTGAATTAACTTAACTTGTCTTTGACTAAAAAACACTTTTCGTCCTTTTCAAGAAAAGAACCGCAACGTCCCCTTCGTCTCAAAAAGCACAAACTGAACCACAAAAAAAATCAAAACAATGTTCAAAGAAGACTTATTCAAAGATAAAATTATTTTAGTAACAGGTGGAGGCAGCGGTATCGGCTTCGACATCAGCAAGTTATTTTTACAATACGGAGCCTATGTTTTTATCGCCTCCCGCAAAGAAGAACGACTCCAAAAAGCCGTAGAACAACTCTCCGAATTTGGCGGATGTGACTATGTCGTTTGCGATATTAGAGAGAAAGAAAACGTCGAAAACGTTGCCAAAAGTATCAAGGACAAAAAAGGCAAATTAGACATCCTTGTCAACAATGCAGGCGGACAATTTCCCTCCTTAGCCGAAAGTATTAGTTTCAATGGTTGGAATGCAGTCATCAACAACAACCTCAATGGAACTTGGTATATGACTCAAACGATGAGTAAATCCTTCTTTATTCCTCAAAAAAGCGGTTGTATCATCAACATCATTGCCAATATTTTCAGAGGATTTCCAGGTATGGCACATACAGGAGCAGCAAGAGCTGGAGTAGACAATCTGACCAAAACCTTAGCGGTAGAATGGGCAAAATACCATATACGGGTCAATGCCGTAGCTCCTGGATTAATATTTTCGTCAGGCTTTAAAAACTATCCGCCCGAATTACTGGAGGGAATGCACAAAAAAATCCCGATGAAGCGTTTTGGAACAACAGAAGAAGTTGGAAATCTGTGTTTATATTTAGCAAGCCCGATGGCAGATTTCATCACAGGTGAAACAGTTTATATTGATGGAGGACATCGTTTGTGGGGAGATTTATTTGAAATATAGCCGATAGTTTTAAACAATTTTTTAAGGAATGTAGGAGCAGATAACATCTGTTTTCTTGACATTTGGTATATTTTTGAAAAAAGTGTATTTTCACCTTTTTAATGACTGGTGCTAAGAAGTACTTTTCACAACCATCTAGACCTGATAGCAGTGGTATTCGTGTCTGAAGCGTTGGCATTTCCTAAAATGCTGGCCACACGAATGAGAACGAATAGCAGGGAGACCTAAGACGATGAAAGAGTAATAACCTTTCTCTCCTAGCCAAAAATAGGAATAGGATTATAGGATTTTAGATAATCTTCACTATCACGCTATAACCAAAAGGACTATTGACCATCGACTATGGACTTCTAACCAGTCAATTAATATATCCGAGAACCTTAAAATTATAAAGCTATGCCTGACACACAGAATTTACAATCCATCTTAGAGTATTTTTACAAGTGGGAAGAAACAAAAGCGAATGAGGTATTTTTGAAGCAACCCTTTGGCAAAGATTGGAAAACCTTGACTTGGAAAGAAGCTGGAGAGCAATCTCGTAAAATGGTCTCTGCCTTGCGAGCAATGGGAATCGAAAAAGGCGCACATGTCGGGATCTACTCCAAAAACTGTTATCACTGGATCTTGGCAGATGTCGCCCTTAGCATAGGCGGTTATGTATCTGTTCCTTTTTATGCGAACTTAAACTCAAAACAATTAACAGAAGTATTGGACAAAAGTGATGCTCAAGCCTTATTTGTTGGAAAGTTGGATAACTGGGATGAGCCTAAAAAGGGTGTACCTTCAGATCTTCCTATCATCCGATTTCCACATTATCCAGGAAATGCAAAAGTGACAGAAGGAGTTGCTTGGGATGATTTGCTAACCCAACATGAGCCTATCACAGGAAAACCAGTTCCTAATTTGGATGATTTGTGGACGATCTTATTTACTTCTGGTACGACAGGTACACCAAAGGGTGTGATGTTGACGCACAAAGCTCCTGCGTTACAAATGCAAACTGAATTAGAAGCGGGAGATTTGGGTTTATTCAAAGACAAAAACCACCGTTTCTTCTCTTTTTTACCACTCAATCATATTGCAGAACGAATGATTGTAGAAGGAGCCGCATTGATGTCAGGAGGAAGTATATCATTTGCTGAATCTTTAGATACTTTCGTCGCCAATCTGAAAGATACACAGCCGACAGTATTCCTCGCAGTTCCTCGTATTTGGACCAAATTCCAATTGGGAATTTTGGAAAAAATGCCTCAAAAACGATTGAATACCTTATTTAAAATTCCAATAGTTTCGGGGATGATAAAAAAACGTGTTGCAACAGCATTGGGATTGGCAAGTGCTAAAATTGTTTTGACAGGAGCAGCACCCACTTCGGATGACCTTAAAAACTGGTATCAAAAAATAGGCATCAGTTTGAGAGAAGTATATGGAATGACAGAAACTTGTGGAGGAGCAACTTTGATGCCTGCCAAGAATTTACGTTCTGGTACAGTTGGAAAGCCGATGAGTACTGTACAAGTCAAAATTGAGGAAGGGACAGGACAAATTTTGTTGAATATGCCTTGGAAAATGCTCGGATATTATAAAGATCCAGAAAAGAGTGAGCAAGTATTGAGTGGAGGCTGGTTGCATACAGGTGATCAAGGTGAGTTAGACAGTCAAGGATTTTTGAAAATAACAGGACGGGTCAGTGATACCTTTAAAACTGCTAAAGGAAAATATGTCGTTCCGACTCCTATCGAAATGGATTTGGCTCAAAATGAATTGATTGAACAAATCTGTTTGGTTGGATTGGCACTTCCACAACCCATAGCCTTAGTGGCGTTATCTGATTTAAGTAAAGGACTTGACAAACCAGCGATAGAAAAAAGCCTTCATTCGAGCTTGAAAACGGTGCAGAAGAAGTGTGCAAAACACGAAAAGCCTTCTACAGTGGTGGTTATGAAAGAGCCTTGGTCGGTTGAAAATGCAATGTTGACCCCAACTTTGAAGGTAAGACGAGGTGAAATCAATAAAAATTACAAAGAGAAATTTATGAATTGGCATGAGATAGATCAAGAGATTGTTTGGGAAGATTAGAATGGATGATTAGTA
>JAHDBB010000533.1 GCA_020630635.1 Chitinophagales bacterium | reverse complement strand
ACATAACCTGTATGTTGATAAGCGATCTCCCCTTTTTGATTCAAAACAATGGTAAAAGGAACGGTTTGGAAGTTAAACACTCTTTTCAAGTCTTCATTAGGATCTAATAAAACAGTATATTCCCAACCTTGTGCGCTGACATAAGGCTTAATTTTAGCCGTATTACGCTGGTCATCAATACTGACCGCAACAATCTCTAAGTCATAATCATTTTGCCAATCCTCATAGATTTCAGCGATGTTATTCAATTCTTTTTTACAGGGAGAACACCAAGTTGCCCAAAAACTAAATACCGTTATTTTTCCATCTTTTGCATAATCTGCAATATTGATTTTTTCACCATCTATACTCTGAAGGGTGACATCAGGGATGCTAGATTGGGCATTAATATTGCTGATACTAAAAAAGAGGAAAAAAATAAAGGAAAGGGCAATAGATAATTTCTTAGTCATGTGTATTACATTTTATAAATAGATAATGATTTCAAGCTAGTTGGATCAAAGATTTTTACGAAAGTTTAAAAGACAAATGCTTACTTTTACTCAATCTTTTGTTTTAAGTGAAGTAACAAAAATAAGTTATTCCCTGTGACATTGACATTTTCCGATTTTTTTCGTTAAAAATACTCGTCGTAGCCCTGCTATGACTACGTTTTTTGTCTCAAAAATCAAAAAATCTCTTAGTCCCATTTTGGAATACTTTATTTCTGATACTTCACCAGACAAAACAAAAGTAAAAAATAAACGGAACTATTATGCAGGAATTTAAATGGGGAATATTATTTAGCTTATTGTTGTGTCTCTTGGGCGACTTGACCGTATGGGCGCAACCTGTTACGGATACGCCAGGTCGTTTTTCGGGAGATTTACAATTTGAAGGACGGATTTACGTAACAGATACCTTGTTGGGAGCGGATATTGGAGCGAATAGTACGCCCTTTTATGACTATTTGAAAACCTCTGGGGATGCTTGGTTGCGTTTGAACTATACCAAAGGTGACTTGGGAATGGGGATTCGATTTGATATGTATAATAATAGTCCGTTGTTTACGGGAGCCATTACAGAAGTTAATGGTATCGGTATTGGAAATTGGTTTATTCGGCAGAAGGTGCAAAAGATGACTTTGCAAGCAGGCTATATCTATGACCAGTTTGGAAGTGGAGTGACATTCCGTTCTTATGAAAACCGACCATTGGCCATTGATAATGCGTTGGTAGGAATCATGGCAAAATATGAATTGACCGAGAATATTAGTCTTAAAGGAATAGCAGGAAAACAAAAAGACTTGTTTGCTTTTGTAGATCCCAATAGAAGCTTTATCAATGTATATGGTCCTTTTATTAAGGGACTCAATGTAGAAGGTTATTATTCTTTGTCGGATAAAACGGGAGAAGGTGTTTTGATGACTTTGTTGCCTGGAGCTTCTTTTGTGAATCGTACGATTGATATTGCTTCGATGGATATATTGGCAGCACAAATCAATAAGCAAGATGAGCCTTTTTTCCCTAGTTTTAATACCTATGCTTATTCGATTTACAATACCTTGAATTATAAAGACTTTACTTTATATTTGGAATATGCAGGAAAGACAGATGATACCATGACTGATCCCTTTGAACCAGTTAATCGTTTCTTCTTGGATGATGGTCATGTGTTTTTTGGAAGTCTCTCCTATTCAAGAAAAGGGTTTGGTGTTACCGTACAAGCGAAGCGGATCAAGAACTATGAGTTTAGAACGACTCCCTTACAAACTATCAATCAAGGTCTAGTGAATTTTTTGCCACCACAGACTCGTCAAAATTCTTTGCGTTTGCTCGCTCGTTATAATGCCAATACACAGCTTTTGGATGAAATGGCGCATCAGATAGATTTGTTGTATTCCCCCAAAAAAGGGATTGTGTTCAACTTTAACTGGTCGGATGTTCGGAATACCAACGATGGAACGCCTGTCTATGATTTCTTTGGAGATGAAAATATCTTATTTCGAGAAGTGTATTTGGATTGTATGATAAAACTTCCTAAGAGAAAGTGGAAGCTGTTGACAGGTGTCCAAATGGTAGATTATAATCAAAGGATTTTTGAGAGTAAACCAGAGGGAACAGATAATGTAAATACTTTAATACCCTTTACAGAATTTACTTGGAAGTTGGATCGTCGAAAGTCTATTCGGGCAGAGTTGCAGTATATGTGGACGAAACGGAATTATGTCTTGTTTGGAAAAGATGATCCTAAACCTGATAAGGAACAAGACTTAGGGGATTGGTTGTATGGTTTGGTTGAATTTAATATGGCTCCTAAGTTTTCTATTTCGGTTTCGGATATGTACAATCTTCCATCAAAAGTACATTATTATGATTTTTCGGCTTCTTATACCAATAGAACGAATCGTTTTGCGTTGGGATTTGTAAGACAGGTGCAGGGGATTATTTGTACAGGGGGCGTGTGTCGTTTTGAGAATGCTTTTAGTGGAGTTAAATTTAGTGTGACTTCTAGTTTTTAGTGACTGGTGATGATTGATGAAAGACTGATACTAAGGAGTTGTGTCCATATCAAAATAGCCCCGATAGAAGTGGTATTCGTGTGAAGCGTTGGCTACCTAAAACTGGGCGACACGAATGAGAACGGATAGCGGGACTTTCTATGACGACGAAGCATTGAACCTTTCGCTCCTAAAAAATAAATCAGATGGAAGAACAATCTTTGGACGTATTGATTAGTAATGGAATTATTGCTGTTATTATTTTAGCAATTGCTAATTTAGTTGTTCGAGTATTGAGAGGTTGGATTAATCGTTTGGAAGCTAGAGACGTAGAGGATGGTACAAGACGTGATGGCACTCGGTATAACTTTCTAAAAAATTCTATTGGCATAGTTGTTTATTCCATTGCATTTATTTTAGTCCTGAATTTGTTTCCTGCGATGAAACGTTTAGGAACGGCTCTTTTTGCAGGAGCAGGTGTTATTGCTGCTATTGTTGGATTTGCTTCACAACAAGCCTTTTCTAATATTATTAGTGGGATTTTTATTTTGATTTTTAAGCCATTTAGATTGGGAGATACAGTAGAACTTAAAGGTAGTGTAAAAGGCGTGATTATGGATATTACTTTACGTCATACAATTATTAAAGACTACGAGAATAGACGAATCATTATTCCCAATAGTATTATTAGTAATGATACCATCATTAATAGTACTATCAATGATGAGCGAATCCGAAAACATATAGAATTTGGTATTGGCTATGATGCCAATATAGATAAAGCTATTGGTATTATCCAAGAGGAAATTATAAAACATCCTTTGGCAATAGATGGAAGAACTTTGAAAGATCAAGCAGAAGGATTACCGCAAGTAGTGGTGAAAGTAGTTAATTGGGCAGATTCTGCTATCGAACTAAGGGCTTATGCTTGGTCTGAAGGAAATGATAATGCTTTTACACTTAAATGTGATGTGCTAAAGTCTGTTAAAGAACGTTTTGATAAAGAAGGAATAGATATACCGTTTCCACATAGAACGCTTGTTCATAAAAGTAAATAAAAACAGATACTAAAATGAATTTTAAGAAAAAAAATCGGGACTTTGTTTGGATAGCCGTTTTGTTGGTGCTGTTGTTGGGCTTGAATGCTTGTGAAGAAAAAGAATATCCTGCTATTATCTTGAATACAGAAGCAGATACGACTTTGGTGGATACAACTTATATGTTGAGTGAAATTCCAGCCAAACAGGATAAAGTAGTGGTGATTGAGGAGTTTTCAGGGGTGCAGTGTGTGAATTGTCCGCAAGGTGCGAGAACGGTAGAAGAGATTTTGGCAGCGAATCCAGGAAGGGTGATTTCTACGGTGATGCATGCAGGTGGATTTGCTGATCCTTTTTCCAATAGCCAAGAAGATTTTGCTATTGATGAAACAGAAGATTTGAATACCTTTTTTACTGTGGCAGGCTATCCTGCAGCGGTGATTGATCGGACAATTTTTGATGGTCAAGACCAAGAGGCTATTGCTGCTAACCTGACCAGTTGGGAAGTTTTTACAGAAGAACGTTTGGAGTTGACAACGCCTGTGAATTTGAGTGTGACCATTGAGTATAATGATGAAACTCGTCGATTGAAGTCAAGTGTGGAGGCGGTTTATACGGAAATGGTGGAGGAAGAACATAAATTGAGTGTCTTTTTGGTGGAAAATGGTATTATTGATTTGCAAGATGATATTGATTTTGGATTGATAGAGGATTATGAGCATAACCATGTCGTACGAGATATGTTGACCGCTTCACGAGGGATTGTATTGTATGAGGGAACGAAAGAGGCGGGACTGACCGTATTTAAGGAATTTGCGATAGAGTTGAAAGATAATTGGAAGCCTGAAAAGTGTGAAATTGTGGCTTTTATTCATAAGTCTTTGGAGTCTAAGGAGATTGTGCAGGGGGCGAAGACGAAGTTGGAATAGTGTATTTTGTAAACTGATGTGAATTTTGGATTAAAAGTATTTTTTGAGATGTGTTTTGTAAACTGTTGTCTGTGTGTTTTGACTGTTCGTTTCCTTGTCTTCGCCAGACGGGCCTTCATTTTT
>JAHDBB010000532.1 GCA_020630635.1 Chitinophagales bacterium | reverse complement strand
AGTCGATAGTCGATAGTCGATAGTCGATAGTCGATAGTCGATAGTCGTAAACGAATAATGGTACAAAGAAGTTGTGTTCTTTCAAAAATAGCCCCGAATGAGTTAAATTCTAATTTTTAATTTCAAAATTCTAAAACGGTTCAGTTACTACAGGTTGAAACCAAAACGAACTAGCCCCGATAGTAGTGGTATGAATGCAAAAGCGTTGGCTTAATAAAACTTGGCTGCATTTATAGGAACGGATAGCGGGACTTTCTAAAGCGACGAAGCTCCTCACCCTTCGCTCCTAAAAATAAAACCAACTTTCAAGACAAATAACAAAAAAATCATTATATTTGATTATTTCCAAACGAAAGTTGGTGTGATGATTGAAAAATATACAAATAAACCTGTTAAATATCAGGAAGTTGGATCTGTCCAATATGCTTATTTTGAGGAAGGGGAAGGTCCGTTAGTGGTATTGTTGCATGGATTTCCAGATAATGCCTTGGCGTATTTGGAGACGATTGATTTTTTGGTTTTGCGAAAATATAAAGTGCTGGCTCCTTTTTTGTTGGGTTATTATCCGAGTGATGTCGCCAATGATGAAGATTATAGCGTCTTTAGGATCGCCAATGATATTTTGAAGTTGGTAGAATTAACGAATGGTAAAGAACCTTTTTATTTGGTGGGACACGATTGGGGAGCATCTATTGCGTATGCGATGACAAATATACAAACAGAACATATCAAAAAGTTGGTGACGGTTGCGATTCCACATCCGAGAGCAATCAAACCGAGTCTGGGTTTATTAATGAAAGCTCGACATTTTATCTTGTTTTATTTTAAAAATTATGGGCTTTGGTATGCTCGAAAAAATAACTTGGCTTATATCAATTATCTTTATCGTTATTGGGCTCCCAATTGGCATCACAATGAAGAGCATATTGAGATGATTAAGGAGACCTTTAAAATGGATGGGCGTTTAGAGGCTGCATTGGGCTATTATTGGAGTTTTTATAAGGATGCACAAAATAAAGAACGACAAAAATTGTATGCTCATAAAACGGAAGTGCCTGCGCTGGTTTTTGCTGGTGAAAGTGATGGAGCGATTCAGTTAGAGACCTTTAAAGATATGCGTTATGCATTTTTGGCTCCTTTGGAAGTGGTGGTGGTTCCAAAAGCAGGACATTTTATTCATCAAGAAACACCTGATTTATTTAATTCAAAGATTTTTGAGTTCTTTCAAATTTGACATTCGTTTATACCTCAAGAGTCTAACAAAGCCAATGTTTGTTTTCGTTGGATTTTTTCAGTAGGCGTTCTGACAAATTTTTCCATAAAGTAAATAGCTTTAGGGATTTCGTATTTATCCAAAATCTGCTGTAAACGCAATCTAAGTTCTTTGGTTTGCTCATTATTCCATTGTTGGTCTTCAATAAGTAGAACGAGTTGTTGTCCTAGCTTTTTATCTGCTTGTCCAATCAAAAAGAATGGAACATTTATCAATTGGTTGATCTTACTTTCGATAACTTCAGGAATGAGTTTTATGCCTCCTGAATTAATAATATTGTCAATCCTTCCTAAAAAACGAAAAACATTATTGATTTTGAACTCTACCAAATCATTGGTAACTAAAAGTTGTGGATGTAGATGAGGCGCATTGATGGTTAAGCAGCCTCTATCATCAAGGTTTAAATGTACGCCTTTGAGACCGTAGTAATATCCGTCCGCACAAATACCATTTAATACTTGGATGGCTACATGACTCAATGTTTCGGTCATTCCAAAAGTTGCATAGCATTTATTGGGTAGTTTTTTTATCTCGCTCAATAAATCTTCTGAAACAGCGGCTCCACCAATGATAGATGTTTTTATTTTGGTGAATGCTTTTCGACTTTTTTCATTTTTCAATGTTGTGGCTACTTGCATGGGAACCATCGCTACAAAATCTATGGTCTCCCCTATTGATTGTAATGGATTGCTGGTGGGTTCGACTAAGATGAGGTTAAAACCCCAAACGAAAGCTCGTACGACCATCATTTTTCCTGCAATGTAATCGGTGGATAGACATAAAAGAGCGTTCATGTTTTCATCGAAGCCGAAGTATTCGCCTGTCATTTTTGCGCTATTGACCATCTGTTGTTTAGAGACTGTTAGTGTTTTGGCTTTTCCTGTTGAACCTGATGTTTGAAGCAAAATTTGAGTGTCATCATTTAGCCAGATTTGGATGAATTGCCAAAAGGCTTTTTCCCAAGTAGTTGTTTGAGAGGCATCCAATTTTTGAGAGGCTTGCTGTAATAACTCTTGGGAATTATACAGCATTCCATTGATTTTTAGGGTCGAAAATTGTATATTCATTGAACTAAAGCGATATGTTTTAGGTTTACAATTATAAGCAACAAAGTTATCTTATTATGAACAAAATTATTTATTTCTTGGCAATTTTAGGGATTTTTACCTTTACTTCTTGTCAACAAGCGACTTCTATTGAGAAATTGACACTCCATGCTAATTCTTATGACGGTCAAACTATGACGGTCAAAGGAACGGTAACTGAAACGGGGAATCTGTTGGTTCTCAAATATTATAAGGTGGATGATGGAAGTGGTGAGTTGTATATTAAGGCGAAAGAGGATTTGCCACAGGAGGGCGACAAGGTGAGAGTAACTGGAAAGTTTAGTCAAATTCTTAAATTGAAGAATCAACAATTTGCTGGTATTTCGGAGGAAAGTCGGACGAAGATGCCGTTTTAAATAATGATGAATGGTGAATTATGAATGATAAATGGAAGTTATATGTGATTGTTTGCCACGAATGCACGAAATAAAAAAGCCCTCGTCGGGCGACGAGGACTTGCCAATTAAACCAACTAATATGGAAACGCTATGATGGAAAGGAATTAAACAATGGTAAAAGAGCATACTTTTGTTTTTGTCTTTAATATTTTCCGATTTATTGTGTGAAAAATGCTCATTGTAGCCCTGCTACTATTCTGCTTTTTTCCTTATAAATCAAAAAATCTTTTTGTCAAAAATCAAAATCCTACTCTTTAACCATTGCTAAGCAAGTTGGGTTCTTTGAAAATTTTTAGGATTTTTTCAAAATAAATGAATATTCAAAGAACTTATTTTGATCTTAAACAATGGCTGTTGTTTAAGTATTTTGTTTGCCTTTAAGCTGATTTTTTGTTTAAAATTTGTTTGGCATGAATGGACAAAGTAGTATGAGGAACTTGTAAAAGTCGTTCTTTACTAATCAATTGTCCTGTTTTTCTACAAATGCCGTAGGTTTTGTTTTCAATACGAATCAATGCATACTGTAAGTCTCTGATAAAATGATATTGTCTTTGAATCAGACGATTTAATAGTTCTCTTTCTCCTTCTTGTGCAGAGGTTTCAATATCCCACTCACTTCTATTGCCACTACTTTCAATATGACTTTGCAAGGAATCTTTTAAAGCTTTCAAATCCTTTTGGGCAAGGCTTATTTTTTGATTGATAAGTGTCTTAAATTCTGCTAATTCTATTGTATTATATCTAGTCTTAAAAACTGGTTGAATCATGGGGAAATACTTTTTTTATAATTGATAAAATAGTTGAATTGCAGGTTCATAATTAGTCTAAAAGCAATAAATAACGCATAAAAATCATTTAAAATGATGATTTTTATCAATTTAAGTGTGTTTTCTCAAAAAAATGTTTTAATTTTAATCATTATTATTAATATTGACACTCCAAAGATAGTCATTTTTAATGATAAAATAAATTAAAATGAGATTTTTTTAGAAAAAATTTATCTATGTCAGAATATTTATCACAAAACCTAAAGTTCTTGCGGAAGCAACATAGTATGACTCAGGAACTTATAGCTGAACAACTAAAAATCAAGGCAACTGCTTATGGTGCTTATGAAAGAGGTGATACTCAACCTCCATTGGAAAAATTCATGAAAATCTGTCGAATGTTTGATGTTTCTATGGATGATATTTGTAATCGGAAGATTGAGGATATTTGGGAAGAACAACAACTGGAGAATAGTCGGGAAGCTACGATATCTGATATGTTGCATGTAAAAGTTGTTCCTTATCGGGTCCAAGCGGGTTATTTGACCAATTTTGCGAACCCTGATTTTTATGATGGTTTCGAGGAGGTCATTATTCCTGATCCTGGATTTGGTAAGCGAAAAGGGATGCGGGCTTTTGAGGTTAGAGGGGATAGTATGCTGCCACGTATCAAGCAAAATGATTTTGTGATTTGCCGAAAGTTTCCTGTTGATGGAGATTTGGTACATTATAAGGATAAGAATTTTGTCGTTATCACAAAAGACAGCGAGTTTCTAGTGAAGAAGTTGGAGAAGTTTGACCCAGATAAGAAGCAAGGTGTTTTTATGTCAACGAATCCTATGTATAAAGAAAAAATCCAGCTAAGTTTTATTGATGAGGTCGCTCAACTTTGGAAGGTAGAAATCTTGATGAGTAAGGAGTAATTTTTAGGTGACAAGTGGATGGTGACTTGGCTTCAGCCTAAAGAATGAAGTAAAGCTGTTTTTGGTTCTGTTTCTGGTTTTATCCTGAAGAATGATGTAAAG
>JAHDBB010000531.1 GCA_020630635.1 Chitinophagales bacterium | reverse complement strand
CGCAATAATAACGCCCCACTTAATTTCTGTTTTCATACCAAAAGCAATTTTATCAAAGTAAGATACATAATTTTGAAAATATAACAAAAAAATCCATATCTAAGTTTTATAAAAACTCCAGTCTATCAATAATCATTGGTTACCCATCTAAGATAGTTCCCCTTATTGAAGCATTTGACAATCAAAGAAAAAATAGATCACTTCAATCGGATTGCTATGCAATTAAAACAACTCACCCTTTCTTTTAAATGTGGGTGCATCCCAAAGTGTCGCATATAAAAAATAGCCATGTATAGGTCAAATTAGAACCGAAAAAGAAGCGTTGGCTTGCTAAATTTCGGTAGCGGGGCGGTGGCTTTGTGCTAGGAACATTAAATTTAGCGAGAATTTTGCTTCCTTTTTTTCGACTGAAAAAGGAAGGCCTGTCTGGCGAAGACAAGGAAGCAAACAGTCAAAACACACAGAAAACGGTTCTAAAAATGGTCAAATAGTAATCAAAAAAATTACTAATGCGACAATCTGGGCTGCACCCTTAAATGTGTCGATTATTTAAGTTTAGGTACTTATCCTTATCTTTGCACCATGAACACAAACCACCTAGTTGCACCATCCGTCCTAGCAGCCAACTTTGGCAACTTATCCAAAGACATCCAAATGGTCAATAAAAGCCAAGCCGACTGGTTTCATGTAGATATTATGGATGGCCGTTTTGTCCCCAATATTTCCTTTGGCTTCCCCATATTAAAGGTCCTAAAAGAACAAGCCCAAAAACCTTTAGATGTTCACCTAATGATCGTCGAACCCGAAAAATACCTAGAACAATTTGTCGAAGCAGGAGCCAGTGTTTTAACGGTTCACTATGAAGCCTGCACCCACTTACACCGCACCATCGGAGCCATCAAAGAATTAGGCGCAAAAGCAGGCGTTGCCCTCAATCCACATACCCCCGTCAGCTTATTAGACAACATCATCCAAGACATTGACTTAGTATGTTTGATGTCCGTCAATCCTGGATTCGGAGGACAAAGTTTCATTGAAAATACCTACAAAAAAATCTATGAGGTCAGAGCCTTAAACGAACAGTATAATACACAAACCCTTATTGAAATTGATGGAGGGGTCGGTTTGAAAAATGTAAATGCTTTATTAAAGGCTGGAGCCAGTGTTTTAGTAGCTGGTAGCAGCGTTTTCAAGTCCGACAATCCAACACTCACAATAGAATCCCTAAAAAAGTCTTCTCCTAATACTTTAATGGTTTAAATTAACGTTTTGTTTAGAAGATAATTTGGTTCTGTTCGTGCTTTTTGGGACGATGGGACGTTTTGTGGTTCTGTTCGTGCTTTTTGGGACGATGGGACGTTTTGCAGTTCTGTTCGTGCTTTTTGGGACGAGGGAACGGACTCTTAATAAAAAAATAAACTAGTCGAATAACCTTAAAATTTAACGTCCCCTTTCGTCCCAACATGTAAAAAACGAACAGCCCGTCCCCTCATCACTTATCATGTAAAAAATGAACAGTCCGTCCCTTCGCCACTATATACTAAGAAGTACTTTACCAAAACCAACTAGACCCGATAGTAGTGGTATGCTAAAAATAGCGTTGGCTAAAAGGGTTTGTGAAGATTTTTAGCATAAGAACGGATAGCGGGGAGACCCGTAACGATGAAAGAGTAACAACCGTTCTCTCCTAAAAATAATACTTTACTTCATTAGAATCAAGCCACAAAAAACGAAAAAACTTTACTTCATTCTTTAGGATGAAGTCACGAAAGAACCGCAAAAAAACTTTACTTCATTCTTTAGGATGAAGTCACGAAAGAACCGAAAAAACACTTTACTTCATTCTTTAGGATGAAGCCACGAAAGAACCGAAAAAAAACTTTACTTCATTCTTTAGGATGAAGCCACTAAAAGAACCGAGAAACAAATCGAATGAAGCAAAAAATATTACTTACTTTCTTATTACTTTCATTGGCTTTGGTCAACGTAATCGCACAAACCAACTATACGCTTTTCGGAAAAGTGACAGGAGAAAACGGCAAACCTTTGAGCGACATCACCGTCAGCATCCCCAAAACCACCCTAGGCGTTTTCACCGAAGCTAATGGAAATTATGAGCTGCTAGTACCAGATAGAAAAACCATCAAAGTATCTTTCAACGCAATTGGATACAAAGAAGAAATTTTCACTTTGACATTTTATCAAAATCGCTTAGAACACAATGTTGTTTTGAAAGAAGATGTCGAAATGATACAAGAAATTGCAGTCAGTGAAAAACGAGATGTCGGCTATGGAAATATCACCCGTTTAGACATCAAACAAGTCGAGCGTTTACCTAGTGTAACAGGTGGTGTGGAAGCCTTGATCAAAACCTTACCAGGTGTATCCTCTAGCAATGAGTTGAGTTCACAATATTCTGTACGAGGCGGAAACTTTGATGAAAACCTTATCTATGTCAATGACTTTGAAATTTACCGTCCCTTTTTAGTGCGTTCAGGACAACAAGAAGGATTGAGTTTTATCAATTCAAATTTGGTACAAGGCATCAAATTTTCGGCTGGTGGATTTGAAGCAAGATATGGTGACAAACTATCCTCTGTCTTAGACATCCAGTATAAACGTCCCAAAGAATTTGAAGCCTCCTTAGAAGCCAGTTTATTAGGTGTCAGTGGACACATTGGAGGAAGAAGCGAAAGTCGTGCATTTAGCTATATCATCGGAATCCGACAACGTAGCAACCAATACGTCTTAAATTCCTTAAAAGTACAAGGCGACTACAAACCTTTATTTGTCGATTTCCAATCCTTTTTGACCTACGACTTAAACACCAATTGGCAACTTCAATACATTTCCAACTTCTCCCGCAATCGCTACCAATTTGCCCCAACCACTTCGGTTGATAGAATCGGAAACATCGCCACCGCCAAACAAATTCGGGCTGCTTTTGAAGGGCAAGAACGAGACGAATACAATGCGTTTATGTCAGGCTTAGGAGGCGTTTTCACCTCTGACGACCAAAAACTAAGTCTCAAGTTTTTATCCTCCATGTTCTTGACCAATGAATCCGAAAACTTTGACATCATTGGCGAATATTGGATTGGGGAAGTCGAGACAGAATTTTCGTCTGAAGACTTTGGAAATGTCATCAGCGAATATGGTATTGGAACCTATCATCGTTGGGCAAGGAATGATCTAAATGCTATCATCGCCAATGTTGCTCACAAAGGATTTTTGGATAAAGGAACCCACTTTTTCAATTGGGGAGTCAAGTATCAAATCGAAGATATTCAAGACCATATCAATGAATGGAATCGACTGGATTCGGCTGGCTTTTCATTGAGTTCTTTAGACGGTATTTTTTCGACAGGTTATAATGACGATGAAGTACAACTTTTTAGAATTTTAAAAAGCGACTTCGACTTACAATCCCATCGTTTAAGTGGTTTTGCACAAGATACTTGGTCCTTAGACTCTATAAACGCAAAGCTAACAGGCGGTGTTCGTTTCAACTATTGGAACATCAATAATGAGTTTTTTGTCACGCCTCGTTTTCAATTTGCGTGGAAGCCTAAACGCTGGAAAGGTGTCAAAGATGAAGTGATCGAAAAACAGTTTGCCAATGATTCTATCAGGATTCAAGAGATTAAGAGGAAACGAGACTCCACAGATTTATCGTTGAGGATTGCTACAGGTTTGTATTATCAATCGCCTTTTTATCGAGAGATGCGAAACTATGCGGGCGAGGTCAATACAGACCTTCGTTCTCAAAAATCAGCCCAAATTGTTGCAGGTATGGACTACGAATTTTACTGGGCCAATCGTCCTTTCAAATTTACCACCGAAGCCTATTACAAATATTATTGGGACTTGGTTCCTTATGATTTGGACAATGTATTGATTCGATATTTTGGAGAAAATAGAGCAGTCGGTTATGCCACCGGTATTGACTTTCGCTTAAATGGTGAATTTATACCTGGCACGGAGTCTTGGTTTAGTTTGTCCCTTTTGAAGACAGAAGAGGACATCGACAATGATTTTTTCACGATGTATTTTAATGAGGATGGCGATGAGATTTTGCCGTCTCGTGATAGTGTTGCTTACCAAAGAGATACGATGCGTGGCTACCTTTCTCGTCCCACCGACCAGCTTATCAACTTTGCCATTTTCCTACAGGACAACTTACCCAATAACGAAAACTTTAAGGCGCATTTGAATTTACTATTTGGCTCTCCCCTTCCTTACGGTCCACCCAATCGCCCTCGTTGGCGTAACGTCATTAGTACCAATCCTTACATTCGGGTAGATTTGGGTTTCTCGGCTCTATTGTATGAAAAGGGTAAAAAAGAAGTAGCTCGCACCAATTTTTTGAGTCGTTTCAAAAGTGTCTGGGCAGCCATCGAGGTCTTCAATCTACTGGACAACTCCAATGTGTCTTCTTATAATTGGATCAATGATTTTGCGGGACAGTATTACAGCGTCCCCAATCGTTTGACTTCAAGACGAGTAAATGCACGCTTGTTGATGAAGTTTTAAGTTTTTGGGTGACGAGTACAAGTGACTGGTGACTTT
>JAHDBB010000530.1 GCA_020630635.1 Chitinophagales bacterium | reverse complement strand
AGCGGGACCTGCTATGACGACGAAGTAATATCCATTCGCTCCTAATTACTAGTCAAACTAAATCAACGATGGACTGAAAAATGAGCAACTCTTAAAACCTTTTCTTTCTAAAAAAACCATCTTTTAACCCAAAATGAAAAACTCAAAAATGGGACGAAATGGAGTCAAAAAGCCCTTTTTTCAAAAAAAATGGGAAAAAATTACAAGAAATGTATAGAAAATGGGAAACTTGTATTACTTTAGTGCTTGTAATGCTAGGTTTCATTGGTGAAGTATATTGTAAGCTAGACACAAAAGCCCGAATTCTAGTGCCTTCTAAGTTTATCAAACAAATGCCAAAGGAGGCAGAAAGAACTTTTGTGATCAATCGTGGACAAGATAAATGCTTAGTCCTTTATACAGAACCAGAATGGAATAAAGTGACTGAACCTTTGAAATCATTGAATGAATATAGTCCAGAAGAAATGCTATTCATTCGACAATATTACAGCCAAGCAGATATACTATATTTTGATTCCAATAATCGAATCATGATTCCTAAAAACTTGCTGGAATATGCAGACCTCCAAAAAGAGGTTGTATTGCTTGGATATTTTAATAGAATAGAAGTATGGGACCAAGATGCCTATGAACTCATGATGAAGGGTACAACAGCGTCCTTTTCTAATATGTCAAAACAATTATTTGCGCCAGGTAGAAAAAGTGAGTCCTAAAAGCTGATACCTACTATGACTTGCTTCTTTATTCTCAAAACTACCTACTCATTTTAAATGAAAAAAAATAAAGAGGAATACAGTTATCATTTACCTGTATTACTCCAAGAAAGCATCGAAGGTTTAAATATTAAACCAGATGGTGTTTATGTAGACTTAACTTATGGCGGAGGTGGACATTCTCAGAAAATTTTAGAAGGGTTAAATGAGAATGGAAAACTGTTTGCCTTCGACCAAGACTTAGATGCCCAAAACAATGTCCTTGCAGACAATCGTTTGTGTTTTATCAAACAAAATTTTAAACACATCCAACGATTCTTGAAACTCTACAAGGTTCTTGAAGTGGATGGCATCTTAGCCGATTTGGGCGTATCGTCTCATCAATTCGATACTCCACAAAGAGGCTTTTCAATACGTTATGATGGACCGTTAGATATGCGGATGGACAATACGGGACCGACAACAGCCCAAAGTATTGTCAATCATTACACCGAACAGGAATTAGCTGATGTGTTTTACAACTATGGAGAAATCAACTATGCTCGCAAATTAGCAAGTGCTATCAAACAACAACGTTCTGTCGCTAAAATTCGCACAATTAATGACCTAAAATCTCTTGTCACTCCTTTGATCTATGGCAACAAACAAAAAGGATTGGCTCAAATATTTCAGGCATTGCGAATTGAAGTAAATGCAGAATTAGATGCACTTAAATTAATGCTCCCACAAACTGCCCAAGTTCTCAAACCTCAAGGCAGATTAGTAGTCATCTCCTACCATTCACTCGAAGATAGGTTAGCCAAAAACTATATCAAGAGTGGAACCTTATCTGGTATTCCTGACAAAGACTTGTATGGTCGTTTTTCTAAACCGCTTAAGGCAGTTAACAAGAAAGTTATACGACCTAGTGAACACGAAATTGAACTAAATCCGCGTGCTCGTAGTGCAAGGATGCGTATTGCTGAAAAATCATAATTTTTTTTGAGAAGAAATGTACCTCATTTCTTTTCCTAACCGACACATTGATAACTAATTATGAAAAGGCAATCTGTACGCAGTACTCAGGAAAGCTCCCATGACTGGAATCTTTCAACTCTCAAAAACAAAGTACTTAATGATGGCATAAGTCTCTTTAGCCTAAAGGATTTTCTATATCTAATGGTCATTGCCTTCTTTATGATGGTTACTTCTGTATTTGTTTCTCACTATGTGGAAAGCCATAAGGTTTACCACAAAAATTTGAAACAAGAAGTACGCCAACTCAAAAGCAATTACAAACAGCTCAAAGTCAGCCTTAGTGTACAAGGCAATTCAAGAGTTGTTCGTGAAAGGTTGGCTCCAACTCTGGTAGAAATAAAGGAACCTGCCAAGCCTATTTTATATAATCCTGCAAATTACTAAGAGATGAAAAAAGCCAAAAGAGACATTTTTAGAAGGGTCAATTTGGTCTTGCTTCTTATGCTTATTGCAGGAGCCGCCATCATTGCACAAGTACTCAAAATACAAATTCGAGAAGGAAATCACTGGGAACAAATCATGCGTGACAAAACACGTACGAGAGACGTTAAAGGAGAAAGAGGGGATATATTGAGTGAAGAAGGCGAAATTTTAGTCGTCTCTTTACCTTATAACCAGATTGCTATGGACCCTTTAGCTGATGGTTTGCTTCAAGACAAAGATTATTTTTGGGACAACATTGACGGGCTTTGTAAAAAGCTATCCCAACATTTTGGTGATAAATCACCCCAAGAATACAAAAACCTTATTCTTACCTCTCGTAAAAAAGAAAGCCGAAATAGAAATATCATCCTTGATGAAGCAGCAACAACCAGAGAGGTCAAAGAAATGGAAACTTGGCCCATATTTGAAAGAGGTCAATTCAAAGGTGGATTTATTGTAAGAAAGTATCAAAAACGAATTTATCCTTATGGTGAATTAGCCAAAAGAACACTTGGATGTGTCAGGGAAGATCTTCCTTCTGTAGGTATAGAAGCCGCTTATGATAATTGGCTAAATCCCGAAGTTTTACCCATTTCACAAATCAATACAGCAGGAAATAACTGGATTGATGTGGAAGTATTACAAGAGTATCCAGAAGATGGACACAATATACACACAACGCTCAATTTAGAATTACAAACGATTGTTCATGAAGCCTTATACAAATCATTAGATCAGTTTCAAGCCAGTCATGGTTGTGTGGTTGTATTAGAGGTCGAAACAGGCAAGGTCAAAGCAATGGTCAATCTGACCAAAGATGGTAAAAATGGATATTCAGAAAAATACAACTATGCTGTTGGAACATGCACGCCTCCTGGTTCGACCTTCAAACCTGCGGTAGCCCTCGCTTTATTAGAAGACAACAAAGCAAGCCTCAATACTTTTGTCAATGTAGAGGGAGGCAAATACAAATTTTACGACGTTTTGATGAGGGACGACCATCCGCCAGCAGAAGACGAAATGACTTTACAACGTTGTATTGAACATTCTTCCAATGTTGGAATTGCCAAATTAGCCAATGATGCCTATCCTGGTAAAGATGGAGCAAGACAACTCACCAAGAGCCTTGAATACATGATGTTGAATCGAATGACAGGCATCAAAATACCAGGTGAAGGTCAACCTTACTTCACTCGTTTGGGAGACCCTAACTGGAGTGGTGTAACAGTACCCTTTACCACCATTGGTTACGAAGTTTTACTAACCCCTTTACAATTAACATCTTTCTACAATGCCATCGCCAATGACGGAAAATTGATGAAGCCTTACCTTGTAGATAAAGTAAAAAGAGACAATAAGGTAGTCCTACAAAACGAGCCTTTCTTTGTCAAGCAAATTGCGAATTTATCCAATGTCAAACAAATTCAAAAGGCTTTAAGAGGAGTTGTTATACGAGGAACGGCCAAAGGCATTCGCTCCGACAAAATCACAATGGCAGGAAAAACAGGAACCGCTTTAATTAGCAAACCCAAAGCAAAAGATAAAAAATACCAAAGTTCATTTATTGGTTATTTCCCTGCTGAAAAGCCAAAATATACCGTAGCGGTCATCATTTCAGAACCACAAGGTCAATACTATGGTAGCAAGGTATCTGCTCCTGTTTTCAAAGAGATTGCCGAAAAATGTTATGTACGAGAATATGACTGGCAACAAGCAGTCAACGAAGCTCCTGCTCTTGCAAAACGAGCTACTTCTCAAGCTCCTCCAACAAAAGGAGGCGATAAACAAGACTTAAAAACCATTTATCAATATTTGGAGCATCCTTTTCAAGATGAAACAATTTCTGATTGGGCAAATGTTACATCCAATGGAAAAAATGTCAAATTTGAAAAACGTCCCATATTTGATCGAATGGCAGAAGGTTTAGTCCCCAATGTTTTAGGAATGGGGTTAAGAGATGCCTTGTATGAATTAGAAAACAAAGGTTTTAAAGTCAGACATAAAGGAGCCGGCAAGATCATACAACAATCTATTCCAGCAGGTGAAGAAGTCAAACCAGGAACAGTTATCGAGATTGAATTGGGTTAGAAGAAAGTTAGTTTTGAGGAGCGAAAGGAAAAGTACACTGTCGTTACAGAAAGTCCCGCTATCCGTTCTCATTCGTGTCGCCTTGTTTTAGGCAGCCAACGCTTCTGACACGAATACCACTACTATCGGGGCTAGTTGGTTACAGTCTCAACCTACAGTAACGATAAAAATGTGACGTAATAAAGATGCACATAATAAAATTTGAATCAACTTGCTTTTGACATCTAAAAACGTCCCATCGTCCCTAAAAAAAACAGGAAATGAAGAGAACGTCCCTTCGTCACAATAATAAAATGTCACTTGTCACTTGTCACTTGTCACTTGTCACT
>JAHDBB010000529.1 GCA_020630635.1 Chitinophagales bacterium | reverse complement strand
AAAAAACTAACCATTCACCTTATCAAAAGTAGCCTTGATGGTTTCACAAAAAGTATTAACCGCATACTCCAAGTCTTCTTTGGTATGTGCTGCCGATACAAAACCAACCTCATAACCAGACGGTCCCAAGTAAATGCCTTTTTCCAATAAAAGGGCGTGGATTTCTTTGAAAAAGGACATTTTATCACCATCAATTTCGTCGGCTTTGGTGATGCGTTCAGACGCAAAAGACATCCAAAAAATCGAAGCCGTTTGCACCAATTTGACAGGTAAATTTTCCTTTTCACAAAAAGTGTTTACTGCCTCCACCATATCTGCTGTTTTGTGATACAAGTTACAGTAAAAACCTTCCTCCAAACACGCCTTTAATTGTGCCGTTCCAGCAGCCATTGCTACGGGATTAGCCGAAAGTGTCCCTGCTTGATAGACAGGACCATCAGGAGCCACATGAGACATAATTTCATTGCTTGCCGCAAACGCACCTACGGGCATTCCACCACCAATGATTTTACCATACGTAATGATGTCGGGCTGTATTTGGTAGTAATCCGATGCTCCACAAAAACCGACTCTAAAGCCTGAAATCACTTCATCAAAAATCAACAAAGCACCATACTTTGTACAAATCTCTCGTAAGAATTGTAGGTAAGATTTGTCTTGTACCAATAAGCCGTTATTGGCTGGAATCGGCTCAATAATGATGCTGCTAATGTCCTCTCCATGTTCCTCAAAAAGCTTCGTTAATGCCTCTCGATCATTCAAGGGAGCCACCAATGTTTCTTTGGCGAAAGCATCAGGAACTCCTGCCGATGATGAAACCCCAAAGGTCGCCAATCCTGAACCTGCTTTGACTAAAAGGTGGTCCACATGTCCATGATAACAGCCTTCAAATTTGACGACTTTGTTGCGCCCTGTTGCGCCTCTCGCCAAACGGACTCCTGACATCACCGCTTCTGTTCCAGAACTTACAAAGCGTATTTTCTCAATGTACGGATTGTTGTCAATAATGAGTTGGGCGAGTTCTAATCCATATCGACTTGGTGCGCCAAAGGTCGTTCCTTTTTCTAAGACTTCTTGGATGGCCTTCATAACGGGTTCGGGTCGATGTCCCAAAATGAGTGGTCCCCAAGAACAGCAAAAGTCAAGGTATTTGTTACCATCTGCATCCCAGATGTGTGATCCTTCGCCTTTTTCGATAAATAAGGGTGCGCCATACACAGACTTGAAGGCTCTAACGGGTGAGTTGACTCCGCCAGGAAAAAGTTCTTTGGCAGTTTCATATAGTTGGTTGGAGGTCGTT
Source organism: Chitinophagales bacterium (assembly GCA_020630635.1). Lineage (GTDB taxonomy): Bacteria > Bacteroidota > Bacteroidia > Chitinophagales > UBA2359 > JAHDBB01. Next base: position 3,286 of record JAHDBB010000529.1, on the reverse strand, counting down.
CTATTCATATTTTTATACTTTTCGATAGTGTGGAACAAATCTACATAGAAACCTTCAATTTAACCAAGATTACTTCTAATTTCACTGTTTATTTAATAATTTTAAAGATTAAATCTCAAAGATTAGACGACATCTGTTCCTACATACTTTTTTGATTAAAAAACCTTCTATCTTTTCAACCATTTTCAATTGATATTGTTCTTTCTTTCTCAATCAAAATAAAAAAATTTATGTCCAAAACTATTATTGTCTGGTTTCGCAATGATTTAAGGGTTCGAGATAATGAAGCTCTCTATCAAGCGACACAAGACGCTGACTATATTATTCCTATTTATTGTTTTGACACTCGACATTTCAAACAAACGCAACGCTATGGATTTCCCAAGACGGGTAAATTCCGTACTCAATTTTTGATGGAAAGTGTCAAAGACTTACGGTATTCCCTCAAAGATATAGGAGCTAATTTGATTGTGCGAACAGGAAAACCTGAAGCTGTCATTTATTCATTGGCAAAATACTATGATGTCGATGCGGTTTATTGCCATGAGGAAGTCTGTAGCGAGGAAGAAGCCATCGAAATTAAGCTGGATCGAAACTTAGAAACGGTTAATATTCCTTTGAGCTTTTTTTGGGGTTCTACCTTATATAATTTTGATGACCTGCCAATGGATATAGACGCTTTACCTGATATATTTACCGAATTTCGGAAGTCCGTCGAAAAAAAGGCACATGTTCGGGATCCCTTTCCGATTCCCAAAGTACAATTGCCTCCTGACCTTGATATTGATACTGGTAAAATTCCGACTTATAATGAATTGGGCTTAGATTTTGAAGAGTTAGAAAAGCCCCTTTTTAAAGGCGGAGAAACAGCCGCTTTGCAACGTATCAAACACTATTTTTGGAAGACAGATCAACTCAAAGTTTATAAGGAAACTCGCAATGGTTTATTGGGTTTAGATTATTCTTCTAAGTTTTCTCCTTATTTGGCTTTGGGTTGTATTTCGCCTCGCAGCATTTACGAAGATGTCAAAAAATATGAAAAGGAAAGAACCAAAAACTCTTCAACTTATTGGTTGATTTTTGAATTGATTTGGCGAGATTATTTTCGCTTTGTTTCGGTCAAGTATCAAAACGATATTTTCAAGACCAAAGGTATTAGGAAGCTAGATATTTGGTCGAGGGAGAATCCTGTATTTTTTGAGAAGTGGTCGAAAGGTGAAACGGGTATTCCTTTTATTGATGCCAATATGCGGGAACTAAATGCAACGGGTTTTATGTCCAATCGTGGACGACAAAATGTGGCTAGTTTTTTAGTCAAAGATTTAAAGCTGCCTTGGCTGGTAGGTGCTGAATATTTTGAGTCGTTGTTGTTGGACTATGATCCTTGTAGCAACTATGGCAACTGGAATTATGTGGCTGGCATCGGCAATGATCCGAGAGAAAATCGCTACTTTAATATTTTGTCACAAGCCAAGCGATATGATCCTGATGGGGACTTCGTGAAACACTGGATTCCTGCTTTAAAAAATGTGCCTTCTTCTCGTATTCATGAGCCGTATTTGCTCAATGAGACGGAACAAAAATATGTTCAAATGCATTTGGGTAAACATTATCCTAAGCCTTGTTTGGACATTCATAAATGGCAGAGTCGGAAGAAGCCAAAAAGGCGGTAGATTTTGGAGTGGATTTCCTGGCTTCATCCTAAAAAATGAAGTAAAATGTTTTTCTTTTATTGTTTTTTAGGAGCGAAAGGAGAAGTGCTTCGTCGTGATGGAAAGTCCCGCTATCCATTCTTATCACCTTTGTAGAGCAAATTCATGAATTTGCTCTACAAAGGTGATACCACTTCTATCGGGGCTAGTTGGATTTGGACACAACTTACAGTTCTAGCTTTTAGTCTCTTGTACGCTTCATCCTAAAGAATGAAGCAAAATATTTTGTCTTTAAATCATAAAAGTCACCTGTCACCGAGCCACTTGTCACGGAAAATCCAACATTTATCCCTACTTTTGCCCAAAAATATCTCAATGAATTTACCTCAACCTTCTAATAATCGAATCGCTATCAAGCTCAAACCTGCTGCCGAAAGACAAGTAAAAAAGGGACATCCTTGGATATTTGAAGGAAGTATTGTTAAGCAAAATACAAAGGGCAAAGCAGGAGATTTAGCCATTATTTTCGACTCCAAGAAAAATAAGTTTCTGGCTTGTGGCTTATATGATCCCGCCTCTCCTATCCGCATCAAATTACTACAAGTTCACCAATCTGCGACCATTAATAGTGACTGGTTTTTACAGAAAATACAAGCTGCCTTTGAAATACGAAAGCCCTTATTCAAAAAAAAGACCAATAGCTACCGTCTTATTTATGGTGAAAGTGATGGTTTACCGGCCTTGGTCGCTGATGTTTACGACAAGGTTTTGGTCGTTAAATTGTACTCATCTATATGGCTGCCTTATTTTCAAGATATTCTAGGTCATCTTTTAGAGGTGAGTGGATGTGAGACGGCTGTTTTACGATTGAGTCGTTTGTTAGAGAATGCGACCAACTTGCATGGTCTTTATGATGGGATGGTGCTTTTCGGTGATTTGGAAAATCCAATCGTCTCTTTTAAAGAACATGGTTTGAAATTTGAAGCCAATGTCATTGAAGGACATAAGACGGGTTATTTTTTAGATCATCGACACAATCGGCGAAAGGTGGGCTTGATGGCCAAAGGTCAAACAGTATTGGATGTATTTTCGTATGCAGGTGGATTTTCGGTTCATGCTTTGACTCATGGCGCAAACGTTGTTACTAGTCTTGATATTAGTGAGCAGGCTTTGGAGTTGGCAAGACGCAATGTATCCTTGAATCCGCATAAGGGTAAGCATAAGACGATGGCAATGGATGCTTTTGAGGGAATGCAGATACTTTATAATCGTAAAGAACGTTTTGATATTGTCGTGATTGATCCGCCTTCGTTTGCAAAACAGGAAAGTGAGATAGAAAGGGCAAAACATGCATATTATCGTCTTGCTAAGTGGGGAACAAAATTAGTGAATAAAGGGGGAACTTTGGTCTTGGCTTCATGTTCTTCTAGAGTGAATGCTGAAGACTTTTTTGCGATCCATGAAGTAGCGATCCAAGAACATTATCGAAAGTTTAAGGTATTGGACAAGACCTATCATGATATTGATCATCCTGTCAATTTTCCAGAAGGGGCGTATTTGAAATGTGGGTTTTATCGGGTGTTTTAGTCGATAGTCGATAGTCGATAGTCGATAGTCGATAGTCGATAGTCGAT
>JAHDBB010000528.1 GCA_020630635.1 Chitinophagales bacterium | reverse complement strand
AACGGATAGCGGGACTTTCCGTAACGACGAAGCACTAAATCCTTCGCTCCTAATAAAAACTCAAACAGAACCGATACTATCGACTGTGAACTAAATATTTTCACTCTTAAAAATCCCAAGCAATCATTTGCTCAACGGTCTCTCGACTTAGGCTTTTTTTCACCTTTAGACCATTGGGATAATAGTAGGATTTGAGATAATCAATCGCTGGTTGAATCCAACTTTGGCTTTGTTCATCCAAATTTTGATACAATAAAACAATTTTGTAAAGGTTGGCTAATTGCTCAAAAAAGGACTTGGCGTTGAGTTGTAAATCATCAGGCGAAAGGCTTTGAAGCTCCTTAGAAAAGGTGACTAAAGTCTGGAATTTTTCCATCAAAAAAGCATCTTTGGCTTCTTGTAAAGTTGCTTGGATTTCGGAAAATAAAACTTGTAAACCTGTGGATTTAAAAGAGGCTCGCAACATATCCAAAACCATAATATTGCTGGCTCCTTCCCAGATCGGTAACACCAAAGCATCTCGTAATAATTTGGGAACGACACTTTCTTCAATATAGGCAACCCCACCAATGGCTTCCATCGCTTCCCGACACGTATAAACGACATCTAAAGCAGTTTCTTTCTTCAACATTGGAGTTAATAAACGCAATAAATTACTGGCTTTTTCATCTCCATTATCGGCTTGATCTAATGCTTGAATGGTTCGCCAAGTAAAATAAAAATTGGCTTGATGCAATGCCGCTAATTCGGCTAATTTGTCTAAAACTAAAGAATGCTCTAAGGCAATTTTTCCAAAGGTTTGGCGATACCTCAAATATTGGTAGGCTTCGATAAGGACTCGGCGCAAAACACCACTTGCGGTCACCGAATTGTATAAGCGAGAGAGGTTAATCATGTCCGTCATAATCTTGAATCCTTGCCCTTCTTCTCCAATGATTTTGCCTTCTGTATCTTCCAAAATAATTTCGGCACTCGCCATAGAACGCACTCCTATTTTATCTTTGAGTCGCACTATATTTTTATGATTGACCGACCCATCTTTTTTATTTTTTTCAATTAAGAATATGGATAAACCCTTCGTTCCTTTGATTTCAGGATTGGTCCGAGCAAGTGCCAAAATCAATTCTGCATTGGCATTGCTACAAAACCATTTTTCACCATTGAGCTTATAATAACTTTCTTTGTCATAAGTCGCACTTACTAAATTGGCTCCGACATCTGATCCACCTGCTTTTTCGGTCAAAAACATCGCTCCGGTCATCAAGTCTTTGACATCATCCGTTGCAATATGTGCAATCAACCGACTTCTATCTTCTTCACTAGCATAACGGTCCAAAATCCGTGCAACGCCATCGGTCATGCATAAAGGACAAAACAAACCACCTTCTGCCATGACATATAAGTAACCCGATGAAAAACCTAAAGTATGTCTTTCCTTTTGAAATTGTTTTCGTAAATCAGGCTCCCACTTCACTCGAAACATTTCAGATTCTACAGCAATTTCTTTGAGTCGTTCATAGGCTGGATGAAATTCGATTTCGTTGATATCTTCTCCCAAAGGACTTCTTTTGACTAAAACTGGACCATTTTTATCCGCCAGCATAGACAGTTTGTCCATTTCTGTTGCTGCTTGTTGACCCAATTTTTGGAGCTTATCTTGCATATAGTTCCAAGCCTTTGGTGAGCATTTTTTTTGTAAATAATGTTGCAATATTTGATCGCTATCAAAGAAATTTTGACTACTTCTTTTATCATCTTGTAACACCTTGTTGTGAGGATGTTGGGCAGTTGTTTTATATTCTTTTATCATGATTATTGGAGATTTTGGGTTAAAAATACAAAGATATTTTATGATTTTTTCTTTTGGAGAGAACGTAATAGCTTCGTCGTGCTAGGTCTTCCCGCTATCCACTACTATTGCAAGCTTCGCAAAACTTTTTAGCCTTTCTGCTTGCAATAACGCTACTATCGGGTCTAGTTGGTAAAGGTAAAAGTACTTCTTAGTACCAGTTTCGCAATGATTCTACGAAGCTAGTTTTTACGACCTATGCCATATTATCCCCCCAACCTCAACCACATACCTTTCATTTGATGGTTCATAATGCACATTCCATTATAAAAAGTTCACTATAATACCAAAAATATATAAATATTTGATTTAAAGCAGTTTACATCCAAACACCTATACTTTTAATTGAGTTCAGATTATCTTTTATGGCATTAAAAACATTATAATCAGAACTATATAAAAAAGTTCTCGTATATAACATTTGAGTCATAGTATCTTTTTCTAATTCCTCTCCAAACTAGTATTTGAACACTATTGTATTCTAGTTGGGATAAAGAAGCAACCCAACCACTATACACCTAAGATAAATGTTGAGGGATGAAAAAACTATACAAAATCAGACGGCTTTATTATAAGTATCTTATTCCATTGATCTCTATTATGTCTATGGCACTTTTGCTAGGAGGCATATTGATAGCTGTCTTGATTTTTCAGCAAATTAGTAAAACAGAAGCGACCATTAAGGAACAAGCCAAGAAAGAGTTTATCAAAGATGTCCAGTTTAAACATAAAACAACGGTCAATAACCTTAAAAATGATCTCACCAACACGATTGCAGAACTCAATATAGACCTTTTTCGATTAGTCAACTCTGTAGATTTCAGAAAGATGAATATTTCTAAGATACGAGAGGAAATAGATTCTTTGTTTAAAAAGGATTCCAATATTTTAGAATTAAAAATCATCAATCAGCAAGCTAGGGCAGATTATGCTCACTGTGATTACCAACGTCTATATTCGGACGACATTGGTATTTTTTATCCTCACAAAATATTTAATGAAGAATATCCCAAGTTTGTTAGTAAAACTTATATAGACGTTGAGTCTCAAGAAAGTTATCAATACATTGGCTACCCTATCAAAAATAGTGAGGGCAATGTACAATCTTGTTTGATGGTAAGATATGGTTTAGATTTCATCAAAGATTCTTTACAGTTGGCTCATAATCAAGCACAGGGCAATTTTTATGTATTAGACCAAAATAAACGACTTATTGGACAATCCAACGGACGCTTAGAAATCAATAAATTCCAAACGATACCTTTTGCGGACCAACTACTGATTCACAATCAATTGATGGGTTCTGAATGGAATGATAAGTTGATTTCTTTCTTCAAAAACAGATTGGACTGGACTTTTGTATTGGAAACCTCTCATGCTCAAGCCATTGTTCCTGTCAACGAAAAACTTGCCAACATTAAAGCTGATTTCAATGCCAATAACAATAAAATACTTTTGGTCATTGTTGGGGTCATATTGGGGTTGGTTTTACTATTTGGTCTAATTGGTATCAGCGTAGCTCGTTCGGTCACTCGTCCTATTGCACATTTGATTGATGGCGTACGTCAAGTAACCAAAGGTGACCTCGAAGTACAGATTCCTACGACAACCAATGATGAAATTGGCGAATTGACGACTTCTTTTAATGATATGACGACTTCCCTCAAAGATTATAAACAAAAAATACAAGAACATACTTCAACAATCACCCAACAAGCCAAAAAACTGGCTTTTTCTAATGATGAACTCAAACATTATGCTCATACGGTATCTCATGATCTTAAATCACCACTAAGAACGATTTCAAGCTATGTGAATTTGGTTGAAAGAAAAAATAAGAATCAATTGGACCATGAAACACAACAGTATTTCGATTATATTAAAAATGGTACCAAACGGATGAACCGCCTTATTGAGGATATGTTGACTTATGCTCGTTTGGATCAAGCTATCAAAAAATCAGACTTTTGTGCAATTGACCTTAATCAGATTCTAAATCAAGTAGTTCAAGACTTGACTTTTATGATTAAAGAAAACAATGCTGAAGTTGTTTTTGCAGGTTTACCTAAAATTTATGGACATCCTACCCAAATTCATTCCTTATTTCAAAATCTTATCAGCAATAGTATCAAATATCGACGAGAAGAAAGTCCTAAAGTTACCATTATGGCACATATCAAGCAAAATATCTGTGTCATTATTTTGGAAGACAATGGACGAGGAATTGACAGTAAAGCACTCAAAGACATCTTTAAACCTTTTAGAAGAGTCAAAGAAAATGATGTAGTCGAGGGAAGTGGAATCGGTTTGGCGACTGTCAAAAAAATCCTCAATCACCACAATGGAACCATCGGTGTTGAAAGTGAGTTAGGAAAAGGAAGTACTTTCTATATTACCCTTCCTATCAAAAAGTTGAAAGGAAAAAGCAAATCTAAGATGAGTGTTTTAAAGTCGGTGGATAACCAAGAGTTAGTGCAAGTATCTCCAAATTAATATAAATGAATTTTGGTTCTGTTCGTGCTTTGGGGACGAGGGGACGTTTTCGGTTCTGTTCGTGATTTTGGGACGAGGGGACGGTTTCAGTTCTGTTCGTGCTTTGGGGACGAGGGGACGTTTTCGGTTCTGTTCGTGCTTTGGGGACGAGGGGACGTTTTCGGTTCTGTTCGTGATTTTGGGACGAGGGGACGGTTTTTTTGGCAAAGACCAATCAATTTAATTAAAAAAAATAAACGTCCCTTCACGT
>JAHDBB010000527.1 GCA_020630635.1 Chitinophagales bacterium | reverse complement strand
GTCGATAAAAATGTCTGGGCGACCCCGAAGTAAAATCTCGCTAAACTTATGGTTCCTAGCACAAAGCCAACGCCCCGCCACCCCGAAGTTTAGCAGGCCAACGCTTCTTTTTCGGTTCTGACTTGTATATTCAAAAACTCAGCAAACTTTTCTGATTGTGTGATAAGTTGATATGTAAATTTGTTTATAGATTGTTTGAGATTTGACTTTGTGCAAACAGTATTTTATTTTTGAAAAATCGACACTTTTTGAAACAATCCCTTCCTTTTTGTCGAATAATCTACAATCATATATGTTTAGTTAGGACATTGATGGTTTTAGGCTTAGTTTTTGCTATGTATAAACTAGCCTAGTTATAAGTTTTTATCACATGAAGAAATACAATTTTCTTGATTGATAACAATTACTCTATTTTTTAACTACCTCAATCCCACTAACTATGGGTTGTCCAAAGTTTGTTTTTTTACTGGTTACTTTATTGAGCCTTTCTTCCTGTTATCGGTACAATGTAGATGATACGGCTCCTACTGTTCGGATAGACTCGCCTTTTGAAGGGGCAAGTTATCGGGTAGGTGATACGATGCGTATTGAGTACAGATTGTCGGATGATGTGGAATTGGCGGAGGTCGTCTTTCGTATGCATAACAATACACAGGTGCATCTGGGACCTGATGCAAACATCCATGATGTAACTGATATTCCTACCAATGTGTTTATTTGGGACACTTTGATGACGCTGAATGCTTTTGGTACACAGAGTGACTATGAAATGTATTGGGCGATTCCTACCAGCTTGACTGGTATCATTCCTTTTCACTTTGTTATTGAAGCGATGGATGCTTCGGGCAATCGTTCAGAATTACAAGAGATCAATTTCAATATTTTTAATGATCTAGATCCAAATGCTCCAGAAATTGTTTTGACAACGAATCCTATTACAACTTTTAGTGGAAATACGTTTGTGGTATTGGGAGATGCTAGCGATCAAGAGGCATTGAATATGATCCATTTTGAATTAACTGGAAGCGATGGAACGGTATTTGAAATTAGTCGAAATCTGGAAGGGAATGATTATTCAATAGCCGAGTTTGTACCTGCACCTGATGTGGAGGCGGAGTATCTGATGACGATCACGGTGACGGATATTGGTGGTAATGAGACGGTGGAAACGGTGGTGGTGAATGTGTTGTAAGAGCAAGAATGTGATAGCTAACTTTAAAAAGGTTTCACTAACTATGGTATCAGATAAATTATTCCATTTTTTCAGTAGTAAACAGCGTATTTTCAGAACCATTTTCTGTATGTTTTGACTGTTCGTTTCCTTGTCTTCGCCAGACGGGCTTTCATTTTTCAGTCGATAAAAATGAAACAAAAATCTCGCTAAATTTAATGTTCCTTTCACAAAGCCATCGCCCCGCTACCGAAATTTAGCAAGCCAACGCTTCCTTTTCGGTTATGATTTGAGCAGAAAAAAGTGAGCCTAAAAAATCAAAACAAACTTTACTAACACTCCTTACAAACTCCATAAATCAAATAATTAGAATACAAAGGACGAAAACCTTCTGGTAAATCTATATCTGGAATCTCCACCGTATCAATACATTGAATTTGCTCACACTTTACACACTTAAAATGCACATGTTCATCATGATGACCCAAGGAGTCACATTGATGAGAACAAACTGCATATTTAGTGGCTCCTGTATCATCTGATACCTGATGGATGATGCCTTTTTCCATAAAAGTCGAAAGGGTTCGATAAATGGTCACTCTATCCAATTCTGATAGTGTTTTTTCGACATCTGCATGGGCTACCGCATACTTATTGGATAATAAATAGGTCAAAATTTCTTTTCGACTTTGAGTGGAACGGAGATTTCGGGCTTTTAAAATTTGTTGAACTTCTTGCACAGAATTTATTTTTCTTCTTAATTTTTTGAGAACAGATAAAATGTATTCCTATATTTATAAAAAATACTTTACAGGTTCTTTGACAAAAATAACGATTTTCTAGCTGATTTGTTGGACAAAATTGTAGGAAAATAGTATATTTGCAAGTATGTTGCAAAAACAAAAGAGTGATTTGAAAGCGAATCAAGTCAAAAAGTTAAGTAGTTGGAGTATGGGATTGTCCTTATTGTGTGCTATACACTGTATGGCAACCCCTGTATTTGTGGCGGTGGTGTCGTTGATGGGATTGAGCTTTTTAGCTGATCCTTTTTGGGAGATGTTAATCTTGGGTTTGAGTGCCATTATTGCGCTGGTGGCTTTGACTACTTCTTATGTTTCTCACAAAAATAGCCTACCTTTTTTAATCTTCGGTTTTGGTGTTCTCTTTATGCTTCCTGGTCTTATTTGGCATATTCACTGGGTAATCAGTGTGGGGAGTTTGATTAGTGCGTGTGCTTTGTTGGTCAATTGGCGGATTAAGAAGCAGCATGAGCGAGTAGCCTGCTGTTGATTATTCTATAATGACCTCCTCATCTTCAATTTGGTCTACTTTCAGGCAATCACCTTCCTCAATACCAGTAATTTTAAGAGTTATAACACCACTTTTATAAGTATATGTTGGTATCAGACAACCTCTGGGACCTGCTATACCAAACTCGCTTATCAATAAATGACCACAGATGTAATTGAAATGTTGATCTCCAATGTAAAGAGATAATTCTAAATCTTTGTTTATGAGTACTGTAAACTCTTGATTGGAAATATAACAGCTTGTTTCATTTGTCTCAAGATTACCAAAATCAAATATAATAGATGAGCCAAAATTTTCCCAATCTTCCCCTTTTATCGTTACACTATCTATTGATTGATTCAATTGGTTAATAATTCGAATGGAAACATCATTGCTCAAATCGTCTTCACATCTAATTTCTTCTTCAATTATTGGATCATTTTTGCTACAAGCAAAAAATAAAAAAAGACAAGTTAAAACGAATAATATGTTTGAGGTTCTCATGTGGTTTTTTTAAATGTTAAGAATTGCTGGATACAATAATAAAGACATCTATACATAAAATAAAGACCTATATTGTATAATCTTATATTTTTTTGACAATGTGATTCAATTGATTTGAAGAGATAAGGTTGGTACTAAGAAGTTGTGTCCTTGACCAAATAGCCCCGATAGCAGTGGTATGAATGCAAATGCGTTGGCTACCTAAAACTTGGCTGCATTCATAGGAACGAATAGCGGGACTTTCTATTACGACGAAGCTCCGACCATTCGCTCCTAAAAAGAAATTTTATTCTGACCAACCAGCACTAGTCTCTACCGCCTCCTCTTCAATTTGTTCAATTTCTAAACAATTCCAGTCTTTGCTATTTTCTGACATTACTTTTAAAGTCAGTACACCACTTTCATAAGTATAAGTTGGAATGGGTGGAGTTCCACAGACACCGATACAGTTAGAATAGTAATTTTCTTCATTGACCATAGCTTGAACACTTAAGTTTTCAAAATGATAGACTACAAGATCATCTTCCGAAAGATAACGACTTGTTTGACCAGCCGCTAAGTCACCAAATTCTAAACCATTTACGATCACATTTTCCATTGGAATATCCAATTCATTTACGACTCTTACGTACACTTTGTCTTCCTCAAATTGATTGTCTGGTTTATTGGGATTGAAGATGGGTTTTTCACAAGAAGAACATAAAAATAGGATCATAAAAACAAACAATACATTTTTCATAAGATTCAAGATTTTTGAGATTAAAATGGGAAATATTTATTCATCAATGTGTGTGATTTCTACGACGATTTCACTGTCTTCAATTCGTTCTGTATGTAGATAATAACCACTAGCATCTATAATATTTCTAATTTTGATGGTAAAAGTGCCACTTTGATAATTGAAAATGTCATAGGGAGGCATACCACAAGAACCATAACAGGAATTATGATATGAAATATCATCAATAAATGCACTTACACAAAATACATCTATAATTTCTTTTTCGAGGGCTTCTCTTGACAAATATCTGCTGGTTTGACCTGGAGCTAAATCGCCAAATGGTAAGTCTTCGACCTCTACGTTTGTTACTAAAATATCCAGTTCATTTATAACTCTGATGGCGATAGGATTACTAAAATCATTGGGACCTTGTGGTATATCTGTGATGACTTGTTCGACTTCGCTATCTTTTTTATCTTCCTCATTATCAGTGCTTTCTATCACTTCCTCGACTACCTCTTGTTCTTCTGTTACATCAGGAATAAAAGTCTCTTTTTCCCCACAAGAAAATAAAAATAGGCAGCATAAGATTAATAATAAATTTTTCATAGGTGGATTTTTGATTGTTTTTAGGAAAACGGAAGAAGGAAAAAAAGCGTTGCTTTGGGAAAGACTTTTTTATTGATGACAGGTGAGCTTTTTAGTCCATAGTTGAAGGTCAATAGTCCATAGTTGTGGCTCATTTCGTGATTTTTAGCCTATAATCTAAAATCTTATTAATCTCGAAAAGAATCCTGAAAATCCTAATCCTTTTTTTGGCTAGGAGCGAAAGGTTTGTCTTTCATCGCAACGTCAAGTCCCGCTATCCGCTCCTATAAATGCGCCAACGTTTTACGAAGCCACCGCATTGCATTTATACCGCTACTATCG
>JAHDBB010000526.1 GCA_020630635.1 Chitinophagales bacterium | reverse complement strand
AACCAACTAGACCCGATAGTAGTGGTATTCGTGTAGAAGCGTTGGCTTAGAAAAATATAGCCACACGAATAAGAACGGATAGCGGGGAGACCTAACACGACGAAGTAATTAAACGTTCTCTCCTCATAAAAAAGGAATAGGATTAACAAGATTCATTTCGAGATCAATAGGATTTTAGTCAAATATTATAGACATACACATTAGCAATTAATATTGCGGTTCATTCGTGAGAACAGATGCTATCTGTTCCTACAATACTCATTTATTGCTTTTAAAAGCAGATACCAATAAAACTACAAATTGTACCTCAATTTACCTGCTACCATTCTACCTAGCCATGACCCACCTTTTATTAAAAAGAAAACAGTATGAAGAAATATCAAATTAGTTCGGAGCATTTAGAGATACATACCTTGAAAGCTATTTTAGGGTCTAAATGTAAAGTGGGATTGAGTGGAGATGCGAAAAAGCGTATTAAAACTTGTCGGCAGTATTTGGATAAAAAAATTAAGAAAAGTGATACGGCTTATTATGGAATCAATACGGGATTTGGAGACTTTTGTAATGTCGTGATTCCGCCCAAACAATTGGAACAATTACAAGCCAATTTATTGGTCTCACACGCTGTTGGATTGGGCGAAGAAGTCCCCTTAGATATTGTGCGTTTAATGCTTTTATTGAAAGTACAATCTTTGTCTTATGGACATTCGGGAGTAACTTTAGCAACTGTATTGCGTTTATTAGAATTTTATAATAGCGATTGCTTACCTGTCGTTTTTCAACAAGGTTCATTGGGCGCATCGGGCGACTTAGCTCCCTTATCTCATTTATGTCTTCCTTTGATTGGAATGGGCGATGTGTATTTTCAAGGCAAGAAAATCAAGGCTGCAACTGCTTTGAAAAAAATGGGGTTAAAACCCTTGAAATTGCAATCTAAGGAAGCCTTATCGCTCATCAATGGAACACAATTTATGAGTGCTTTTGGCGTGGGGATTTTGTTTAAAGCACAACATTTATTGGAATGTGCTGAATTGATTGCCAGTATCAGTTTGGAAGCCTTTGATGCTCGAACCGAACCTTTTACAGATTGTATCCATCAAGTACGCAAACAAATCGGACAAATCACTACTGCACAACGTATTCGAGCTTATTTGAAAGATAGTGAAATTTATACCAGAAGTCCCAAACGACAAGTTCAAGACCCGTATTCTTTTAGATGTATCCCACAAGTACATGGAGCCAGCCGAGATGCCATTGATTTTGCTCACCAGATTTTTACCAGAGAAATCAACGCTGTGACGGATAATCCCAATATTTTTCCTGATGAAGATTTAATCTTGTCGGGTGGAAACTTTCATGGACAACCGCTTGCTTTGGCATTGGATTATTTGGCGATGGCATTGGCGGAATTGGGCAATATTTCGGAAAGACGCATGTATTTGTTGTTGTCGAGTCCAGGAGGATTGCCGCCCTTTTTGACGGAGCATGGTGGATTGAATTCGGGCTTGATGATGCCTCAATATACCGCCGCTGCTTTGGTCAGTCAAAATAAACAACTGTGTACACCTGCTTCGGTGGATTCGATTCCGTCTTCTAATGGACGAGAAGATCATGTGAGTATGGGAGCTAATGCTGCAACAAAGTGTTATAAAGTCGTGGAGAATTTAGAAAAGATTTTGGGGATTGAGTTGTTGGCAGCCGCACAAGCGATGCACTTTAGAAAGGAATATCAAACGGGCGAAAAGGTCGCTCAATGTCTTAAAAAGTATGCATCTTTTGTATCTTTTATTGAAGAAGATCGTTTTTTACAAAAGGATATGCTGGCAGCGATTGGGTTTGTGAAGGAGGAAATAGGGGCATTTTTGGTGGATAATTAATTACACCATCGGAAAAGTTTTTGATATTTTTTAAATCTAATTTGACTCTGAATAAAGAATTTAAGCACCTAAACCCAAATAATCGACACATTTTATGAGGGTCTCTTTTTCACTCATTCTGCGTTATTTTTTGCGCCAATAGCCCTGCTATTTGCTTAAAAAATGCCTTGTCTGATTAAAAAATAGCCTGCCTCAAAAATGACGATTATTTACGCATAGGTACTTTCAAGACATTTTTGGCGAAAATTCGCTATATCACCAAAATTTTACAACTTCTTTAATTATTTTTGCATCCTTATTATTATAGAACTTTCCACTAAACCCCTACCCCATTCCATGAATGATAAAGAAAAAGAACTAGCATCTATCAAAAAAGAAATCTTTGATCTTTTAGAACAACTTAATGAACAACAACAAAAAGAGTTTGTCTGGCGATGTTGTGTAAGAGCCTTACCTTTTTTATCTGATAATGTTATCCTAAAATTTTGGGATGAGGTCTATATTGATCCCATTTTCAATGTACTGGACCTAATGAGTTATGGAGGTAAATATACAGAAGAGGTCATTATTGAAAAAATATCAGAAAATTTTGAAGGGACAGAAGAAGAAAAAGCTCAACAAATTGCCGAGAAAATAGCAGAGGTTTTCAAAGAAGCAGCAGAAATAGAAGATTCTTTAGAACAGTTGCAGTCGCTTAATGATGATGCATATATGGAAATTCCAGAAGATATGGAAGATGAATATCATCAAGATGATGACTATTTTGACAGTGATGATTATTACGATCTACATGGTAGTATTATCAGTGCGCTTCATGTCGTAGAAGCCTTATCCATCAGCGCACAGTTCTTTAAGCAAAGTAAAAAGAAAGTCAGTCTTCAAAAGATTGTAGATAGACATTTTTCAGTAATTGCTGGTTATCTTAATACTGTGACCTTTGCCCAAACTTTCTTAAACGATTTGAGAGCGACTACTACCAATCAAAAACCAACATTCTCTGTTAATCTTTACCAAAAACCCATAGAAAAATTTGAGCAAGCGATGCCCAAACTGTATTATGGGAAGGAAACCCAGCGTTATAAAAGTATTTGGAACAATGATTTTAAAATGAACATTGGCGAATTAAAGGAAAGAATTGCTTCTATTGTTTGAAGTTTGTTATGCTCTATTCAACCCCAATTTTCAATAATGATTTTGGCATGGATATTGAACAACTAAAAGAAAGAATTAACAAAATTATTTAAATACATAAAATACAATCTCAAAATAAACAATTAGATTTAATATATGGCTACAGCAAAATTAAAAATAGGTAGAAATGAACTTGAAATACCTATCATTAAGGGTACCGAAAACGAAAAAGCCCTTGACATTTCAAAACTTCGTGCCAGTAGTGGCGGAATCGTAACATTGGATACGGGTTACAAAAACACAGGGGCGACCACGAGTGCGATCACCTTCCTAAATGGAGAAGAAGGCATCTTGCGTTATCGAGGTTATCCTATTGAGCAATTAGCAGAAAAGTCCAACTTTTTAGAAGTTGCTTACTTATTAATCAATGGAGAGCTTCCAACCAAAAAAGAGTTTAAGGATTTTGAACACGAAATCACAACTCATACATTGGTACATGAAGACATCAAAAAGTTTTTGGATGCTTATCCTGAACGTACACACCCAATGGGTCAATTGTGTGCCATGATTTGTTCGCTTTCTGCTTTTTACCCTGAATCCTTGAATCCTTATAGAAGTGACGAAGAAATCAATAATACGGTCATTCGTTTGATTGCCAAAATGCCTACGTTGGTTTCTTGGATTCACAAAAGAGCCAAAGGTCATCCTGCGATGTATCCTGACAACTCTTTGGGTTATTGCGAAAACTTCCTCAAAATGTTCTTTGGTCTTCCTACAGAAGAATATGAAGTTGATCCTGTCATTGCCAATGCGATTGACAAGTTGTTGATTTTACATGCAGACCATGAACAAAACTGTTCGACTTCGACTGTTCGGATTGTTGGGTCTTCTCACGCTACTTTGTACGCTGCTATTTCAGCAGGTATTTCTGCGCTTTGGGGTCCTCGTCATGGAGGTGCCAATCAGAGCGTTATCGAGATGTTGCAAAATATCCAAAACGATGGTGGTAACTTGCAAAAGTGGTTGGACAAGGCAAAAGATAAAAGCGATCCTTTCCGTTTGATGGGCTTCGGTCACCGTGTTTATAAAAACTTTGACCCTCGTGCCAAAATCATCAAAAAGGCAAGTGATGAAGTCTTGAAGAAATTGAAGATTGATGATCCATTGTTGAATATCGCAAAACGAATGGAAGAGGCGGCATTGAAGGATGAATACTTTGTAAAACGGAAGTTATATCCGAATGTCGATTTCTATTCTGGTATCATTTACAAAGCGATTGGTTTCCCAACAGAGATGTTTACGGTATTATTTGCTTTGGGTCGTTTACCAGGTTGGATTGCTCAATGGAAGGAGATGATGAAAGATCAACAACCGATTGGTCGTCCTCGTCAAATTTATATCGGTGAGAATGAACGTAAATATACAGCGATCTCTCGCAGAAAGAAGAAATAAAAATAATTTTTGACTTTGAAATCCTCAACTTACTTCGGTGGGTTGAGGATTTTTTTTTAGGAGCGAAAGTCTGTACTTCGTCGCAATGGAAAGTCCCGCTATCCGTTCTTATTGCTGCGGCTTGGTTGAGATACAAGGCACTTTGAAAGTGCCTTGTA
>JAHDBB010000525.1 GCA_020630635.1 Chitinophagales bacterium | reverse complement strand
TCGTAAGAAATTGTAAATCAGTAATTTATAATCTCGTTAATCCAAAATTCACGTTAAAACAGTTCAGTAACTATGGGTTGAGACTGTAACGATCTAGCCCCGATAGTAGTGGTATGAATGCGAAAAAATGACATTTTTTAGAAAAATGTCATTTTTAGAGTATTCATAAGAACGGATAGCGGGACTTGCTATGACGATGAAAACTATCCGTTCGCTCCTAAAAAAAACTTTATTCTTAAAACGTGAACTTGGAGTTATTTTAAATCAAATATCATACAAGTTTGGGGTTTTACAGTGCGTTTTGTGAATCCACCCTCTTTCATTCTCTCGCCAGCGGGAGACACGCTTCGTGCTTTTATACTTTTCCCTCGATTTACATCATAACTTATTGATTATCAAATGTGTTGTTTCCGAGTTCACGTTAAGGGAGTGTGACTTCGATGGGTGCAACTTTGGCTTTGTTGGGATACCACATATCAAAATCTGTTGCTTGTACGGTTCCATCTAAATTGCCATCGGCAAACTCATAGACATATAAAATCGCTGGACTATTTGCCCAGTAATTGTAATCGGTAATTTGAATGATGGCATCATGGGTGTAGTCTGCTGCAAACATGGCATACTTACTTCCAATGAGTTTGAGCTGTTGCATTCCAAAAGCATTGTTGGTATTCGTGAAGTCATAGGTCATTACAGCAGCTCCTGTTACAGTTCCATTGCTAATGATGTCGAGATGGTTGCGATGTCTTACTAAAATGTGGTAATTGACTCCGATACTTAATTGATTAAAGGTTAGTAAATTTCCATTGGTGTCTACCACATTTCCGTCATCCAATAAAATGCCTGCTACCGTTTCAACTAAGGTGGTGGTTTTGCTTCCTGATGCACTCGGTGTACCTGTTCTTAATTCTACTAATATCCAATCTACCATGTTGGCAGGGAAGTTACTTGAAGCCGTAACGCTTTCGATTCCTGCATAATTCCAAGGGGCTTGATTGTAGGGTTGTGTTAATGGAAGTAGATTTTGTTGTAAAAGATCTGTTCGCATTGAACCTGTGCTGGTTTCATAAGCTCCCTCTAAAATTACTTTGAGATTGAGTTCTAATCCTGCATTTGTACAAGTGTTGACGACTGTTTGTTGGGTAACAGTATTCTCACAACCAGGCGTTCCTACTGTGTATTGAATAGAAATAGGAGTATTGAATGTTGGTACAGAAGCAGGATCAAAAGTATTGCCTGAAATGCCTGGTCCAGAAAAAGTTCCTCCTGTTGTCGTAGGAACTAAGGTAACAGGACCATCGCTTGTACAATAAGTTGCGCTTAAATTGGAGAAAGCTGCATTGGGTGCATAGGTACAACTGTTATCAGAACAATTGGCACTGTTGTTAAAATTACAGGCATTCGCATCCATACATCCTAATACTTGAACCATATCTATGTCATATTGGCAAGTTGATGGGTTCCAGATTTCTGTGTCTCCGTTGCAAATGTTGGTGTTGCCTGTGCCTGGATCGACATTGCTACAGCTTCCGTCATTACAATTTGCGTTGGGATTATAGTTACAAGCTGTTGAGATGGTACATCCTAATACTTGAACCATATCTATATCGTATTGGCAAGTTGATGCATTCCATACTTCTGTATCGCCGTTGCAGATATTGGTGTTACCTGTGCCTGGATCGGCATTGCTGCAACTGCCATCGTCACAAGCTGCATTCATATCGTAATTACAGGCACTTGGATTGGTACAACCATCGGGTAAGATACAGGTGTTGTCATCGCAGGTTGCGTTTACATCATAATTACAAGCGATTGTATTGGTACAGCCAGGAATTTCTGGGATTATTTCTAAGTAAGTGAGTGCCTCACAGATTAAAGTGTTTCGTACTCCTGCATTGGTAACGGTCTCTAATGGGAAACCAAAGTATACGACTCCAAAGTCTGCTCCATTGTACGCTACAGCAGCTCCGTCTCCTGTTCCTCCCGAATAGTTCAACACAACAGTAGAACCTCCTGTCGCACCTAAACGATCTGGAAATTCTGAATTGTATTCGCAGTTGGTTCCATCATCGAAACTGCCCGCAACTCCTGCATAAATACCGCTTCCTGTGAAGTTGTAGCTTCCACCATCATCCCCAACATAAGTAGCTTTTAGATAGTTGTTGTAGAAACTGACAGCAGCATTTGCAGAAGAACTTCGTCCAATGTCCCATCCTATTTCTGCTCCTGAAGCAATGAGTTTTCCACCTCCTGTTAAGAAGGCTTGAACAATGCCTTGTTCGGTTAAATCAAAGGTTCTGTCTACTGTTGATTCTTCTCCTGTAATCCAATCTATGGCTTCGTAGTCACTTGGATTGACATAACCTGCTATGACGGCTTCGTTACTTGCTCCATCGAATGGTAAGTTGCAACTACTGATGCTTCTTGCATGAGGAACCATGTAATCATAGGCATTCATTCTTTCTATAAAGGTTCTTTCGACAGTTCCTAAAGCTGCACTTTCATATTGATCTACATTGCTTGCTCGGTCTAGACGGTCAAAACCATCTACGATTAAAATAGGCACTTCGTCACAAGTGACTGAATTTATAGGTGTTCTGGCAGCAACTGTGGCAGTTGGGAACGACTCCCCTCCTGCATTTGTAGCTGTTACTTGGAAGTAGTAGGTCGTATTGGGGTTTAAGCCTGTAAGCGTGTAACTTGTGCCTGTCACGGGAATAGCATCGGCAAAACCATATCCATGTGTTCCCATGTAAACGTTGTAACCAGTTGGTGCATCTATTCCACTTTCACAAGAGGTAGGTGAATTCCAGCTTAATGTTATTTGTCCACTTCCACTATTTACGGCTGTCATGTGGTCTGGTGATCGGGGTGAAATGGTCGTGGGACTTCCTGTTGTTTGGTTGAAAAATTTGACGACTCCTTTGTACATAGCTCTTGCTGCTAAATCTCTAAAGTAAGGGTCTTTTAAAGCATTGGCATCGGTGGCATTGTCATGAAAAGCTAACTCGACTAATGCTCCTGGCATGGTACTTAGTTCTCGAACTTCTCCAAAGTTGGCAGCGTTTACCCCTCGATCTTGCCAACCTGCATCCCAACATTCATGGATATTGGACATGATTTCTTCTTGTAGCAAATTTCTTAGTAAGGCACTATTGGGCGTGGCTGTACCATTGTACATATAAGTGACCGTTCCTCTTGCAGAACCATTAAAAGCATTGGAGTGTAAGGACACATATACAGCATTGTTTTGTTCAGTAGTTGTTCCTTTGGCTAGCTCCCACTCTGCGTAGTGTGGTCGAGTTACTACATCGCTTTCGCAAGTGGTGTAACCTTGAAAACGGGCATATTGTCGGGCGCATTCATCATATCTTGCTTTGTTGGTGGGTGGTGTACTTGGATAGGCACAGTCGTTGAGTTGTCCGATTCCTCCTCCGAAACGAATGGCATCGGCAATAACTGCTTGTGAACCTGCATCGGTGGATTGATTGAGTAACTCGACTTTTCCTGTTGTTCCTGCATCAAAGTAAAATTGTCCTAAGTAAACCCAAGTGAGTCCGTGTACTTCTTGGTTAATACTGACGATGGTTTCGCCTCCTGCATGGGTGACTTTGTATTGGGTATCGACTGGACGGTTGCTTCCTGAACGGTAATAGGCTGATACCCAATACCAGCCTTCTTTTGGAATATTGGGTGTGTAAATTGCTGTGGCTGTAATTGTAGCGGTATGGTAAGCAAAACGATAGGTTGAGCCGTTGTAGCCTGTACTACTACTGGTTGCCCACGTCCCTGTTTCTGTGTAGGTTGGTGCGCCATCGTCGTTATCTACAATCACTTCGTTGGTGTTCATATCTCTTTCTCGAACTGACCAAACATTGGCTCCTGCATTTTTAAGGTATTGGATGAAGTATTGGTTGATGTTTTCGATGGAACCGAAGTCTTCGACCATACCGTTGGTATTGCCTCTTTGGGTTCGGTAGTCGTTGGTGTTGGTGTTCCATAACCATCCATGTCCTGGACTTATCCAAACGGTTTTTCCGCTTAGAGAACCTGATGCAGTAGGTTGTCCAACGTGTGGATTTATTCCTTTATCTAAATCATTTTTTTTGCTTCCTTTTAGGGGTTTCGCAGGATCATCGTTTTCGATGGAATGTTTTGGTGTAAAATGACTCTTGGTAAACTCTGCATCTAGGCTGCTGAATTGACCTTCTGAATTTTGTTGGAAAAGTTGGAGTTGTTGATAACCATATTCTTCTAAGGCAGGTAACAGCGATTCTAATAATAAGTCGTATTTTAAATCGTCTATTTCTTCATTGAAATGGAAATAGAGTTGGAGATTGTTGTTTTTGGTTTCGACTTTTAGGAGTTGTGTTTCGTGGTCGAGATGGAGGTGATGGTGTCCTCCGTGTTGATGATCGGCAAATAGGACATTTTCTATATTGGTTTTTATTTGTTCGGGGCTTAGTTGTTTTTGTCCATAAGCGATGATGGATAGTAGGGTTAATAGTAGGACAATTGGTAAGTATTTTGGTATCATCGTTTTGTGTTTTTGTTAATTAGTTGCTAATATAGGGAATTACCTGTATATTCTGATTTTTTGGGGGAAGAAAGATGGTCGATAGTCGATAGTCGATAGTCGATAGTCGATAGTCGATAGTCGATAGT
>JAHDBB010000524.1 GCA_020630635.1 Chitinophagales bacterium | reverse complement strand
TTAAAAAACAACAAAAAAAATCACACATTATGACCGCTTCTGCTATACAACTTAATACAAAAAATCAACTAAAAAATAGGGTGAATGCCATTGGGAATTTGATAGGCAATACGCCTTTACATAGTATTTCCAATGTGTATTATAAAGCTGGCGTGCAGATTTTTGCAAAACTCGAATGGCAACAGCTAGGCGGGAGTGTAAAAGCACGACCAGCTTTTAACATTATCCGTAATGCCATCGAATCAGGGCAATTGACAGAGGATAAAATTTTATTAGATGCAACAAGTGGAAATACAGGGATTGCGTATGCAAGTATAGGGGCTGCATTGGGTATTAAAGTCGCTTTGTGTTTGCCCGAAAATGCTTCTGAAGAACGCAAGCAAATATTGAAAGGACTGGGGGTTGATATTATTTATACCTCTAAATTTGATGGGACGGATGGCGCACAATTGAAAGCAAAAGAACTGGCAAAAGCGCATCCAGATAAGTATTATTATGCAGACCAATATGCCAATGAGTTTAATTGGAAAGCACACTTTCAAACAACCGCTCCTGAAATTATACAAGCAACTGGTGGAAAGATTACACACTTTGTTGCAGGTTTAGGTACTACAGGTACATTTACAGGTACAGGACGAGGGCTAAAAGCGTTTAACAAGGATATTCAACTCATCGCATTGCAACCAGATAATCCGATGCATGGCTTAGAAGGATGGAAGCATTTAGAGACCGCAATAGTTCCTAAAATTTATGACGAAACCGTAGCAGACAGATTTGATTTTGTAGATACTTTGGAAGCCTATGATATGGTCAAAGAATTTGCAGCGAAAGAAGGCATGTTGATTAGTCCATCAGCAGCAGCTAATTTGATAGGAGCCATCAAAGTAGCGGAACAAATAGAGGAAGGAGTCATCGTTACTACATTTGCAGATGATGCTAGTAAATACTCTGAATTGATGAAGCAGTTTTTTTCGTAGAAATTAAAAGATTTTTTTCATAATAGTTTAGTTTAATTTAGTTTATATAAAATTTAGGTTTGGATAGGTGTGGGGTCTCAATGAAGACTTTTGTTGAGACCTCCCCCTTCTTTTAAGAAAAAGAAAAAAGTAATTGTTTTAAACTTCGATCTATCATTACTTAAAACTATGGAGACAATAACCGTTGAAGAACAACCCCTTTCTATTATTTACCAAGATGCACAAGATACTTTCCCGAATGAATGCTGCGGATTTTTATATGGAAATGAAAACGAGGGAAGACGCATCACAGAAGCTGTTCCTGTTATTAACAGCAAAGAAGGCGACCAACGCCGAAGATTTGAAATTTCACCATTTGACTATATGAAGGCTGAACAATATGCTTTAGCCAATAACTTGACTTTGTTGGGAGTTTATCACTCACATCCCAATCATCCCGCCATTGCTTCTGAACATGATTTAGCCAAAGCCCTTCCTTATTTTTCGTACATTATTGTGTCAGTAATGGAGGGGGAAATAGCCGACATCAAATCATGGCGTTTACAAGATGATAACACTGCATTTGATGAAGAAAAGGTGAACATTCATATCAAAAAAGTTTGAATTAATTCAATAAAAAAATAAATCAATTTATAAACACGAGTAGGAATCAATACAACCTTCCTACAGCAAATAAAACTCTTAATATCATGGCAAAAATTATAATTCCAACTCCTTTAAGAAAATTTACCAACAACGAATCGACTTTTGAAACCAAAGGTGCAACTATCAATGAAGCGGTTGCAGAATTAGTCGAAACGCATGCTAACTTGGAAAAGCACTTATTAGATGATGATAAAAATATTCGTTCCTTTATTCGTATCTACTTAGGGGAAGAAGACGTGAATCTTTTGGAGGAAAAAGGCGATACCAAAGTGGTCGATAGTGATGTGATTAGCATTGTTCCAGCGATTGCAGGAGGATGTTAATAAATGATGAATTGTGGATGATTAATGATGAATTAGGTTCATTTTTTCTGGTGCTAAGAAGTACTTTCCATAACCAGCTAGACCCGATAGTAGTGGTATGCTAAACGCAGCATGGGCTTCTACCACAAGTCGAAAAGACTTGCGGTATAGCAACGCTTTTAGCATAAGAACGGATAGCGGGGAGACTTGTTGCGATGAAAGAAAAACCTTTCTCTCCTAAAAATCATCATAAAGAAAAAATCACTTGTCGAATATTCAAAAATAGGCTGATAGCTGAATGTGGTGGACGAAAATAAGTGAATGTAAAAACTGAGCCTAACTATGGACTATAGACCATTGACTATGGACTCAAAAAATTAAAACCAAAAAAATAAGCAATAAAAAAATGAGTAACGTAAGATTAAGTGCCGAAGAAATGGCACGTTATGCTCGACATATCACCATCCCTGAATTTAATGTCGAAGGACAAAAAAAATTGAAAGGAGCTAAAGTATTGGTTATCGGTGCAGGTGGATTAGGTAGCCCCGTTTTATTATATCTTGCCGCCGCTGGAATTGGGCATTTAGGCATTGTAGATTTTGATGTCGTAGATGAAACCAACCTACAAAGACAGGTTTTATATACAGTAGACGATGTTGGAAAGTCAAAAGCAGAACAAGCGGAAAAAAGATTGAAGGCATTGAATCCGCATTTAGAGGTCACGATCCATAATACTCGATTGACTTCCGATAATGCTTTAGACATCATTTCACAATACGATGTAGTAGCGGACGGAACCGATAATTTTCAAACTCGCTATTTGGTCAATGACGCTTGTGTGTTGACAGGAAAGACCAACGTTTACGCCTCTATTTTCCGATTTGAAGGACAGGTTTCAGTCTTTAACTATTTGAAAGAAGATGGAACCAGAGGACCCAACTATCGAGATATGTTCCCAGAACCACCACCTCCAGGTTTAGTGCCTAATTGTGCAGAAGGTGGCGTAATCGGTGTCTTGCCAGGAATCATTGGCAGCCTTCAAGCATTGGAAGTCATCAAAGTAGTATCGGGCGTGGGTACGCCATTGGTTGGTCGTTTATTCCTATTGGATGCAGCGACTTTTGAAACCCGTACCTTGAAAGTATACAAAAGTCCAGCGACCAAGATAGAAGGCTTGATCGACTATGACCAATTCTGTGGGATTGTTCCTGCGGCTTCTGCCAATGATGAAGTAAAGGAAGTAAGCGTCCAAGAATTGAAAGAGTTGCAAGATACCCAAGAGGCCTTTCAATTGATAGATGTCCGAGAACCTTTTGAGTATGAAATCGCTAATTTAGAAGGAGAACTCATTCCACTTTCTGCGGTTTTGGATTCAGCACATCGTTTCAAGCGTGATAGAAAAGTGGTGGTACATTGTAAGTCGGGCGCAAGAAGTGCCAAAGCCATCAAGCAATTGCAAGACGAGTTTCAATTAGATAACTTGTACAACCTCAAAGGCGGAATTTTAGCCTATGCTCGGGAGATAGATACGGCTTTACAGACTTACTGATCCCAAAGAAAAACTAAAATAGTTGTAACCAGAAGCAATCAAGGTGTTGAAAACAAATCAGCAGTTTGGTTGCTTTTTTTATACACTTTGTCAGACAATATGACAAAATGTTAATATAGTCTAAAAAAAATACTGCCAAAATGACAAAAGCCTAAAATCAAGTTAAATCACTGAAAAACAATGCATTAGATCGAAAAATGTCCTATTTTTGAAGAAATCAAGATATTTTTTAATCAATTGGAATAAGCTTTGCGTATTACTAATTAAATAAGACACAAAAACTATTGTATCTTTACAATTCAATTAATTTAATCTATAAAATTTTAATAAAATGGCATTAGAATTCACCAACGACAACTTCCAAGAAACCGTATTAGATAGCGAACACGTAGCCATCGTTGATTTCTGGGCTCCTTGGTGTGGTCCTTGTAGAATGGTTGGACCGATCATCGACCAATTGGCGGAAGAGTATGCTGGTCAAGCAGTTATCGGAAAAGTCAATGTAGATGACAATGGCGAGATTTCTATGAAATATGGAGTTCGCAACATCCCTACAGTTCTTTTCATCAAAGGTGGTGAAGTTGTAGACAAAGTAGTAGGCGCAGCCGCTAAATCTACTTACGAATCAAAATTACAGGCTTTGATTACTGAAAAAGTCTAAATATACTTCAAGTTTTATCACAATGCAAAAGCTCGTCTTATTGGCGGGCTTTTTTGTTTTTTATAGTGTCATAAGATCTAGTAGTGAGTGACAGATGATTTTTATTTTTAGGAGCGAAAGTTTAAGTGCATTGTCGCAACAGAAAGTCCCGCTATTCGTTCTTATTCGTGTAGCCAACGTTTTAGGAAGCCAACGCTTCAGACACGAATACCACTACTATCGGGGCTAGTTGGTTGAGGACAGGACTTCTTAGTATCAGAAGTTGGGACGAAAGGGACGAAGTGACATGAAGGGACGTTACTTTTATAAATCGAAATAACTTGTCATTGAGAAAAAGTAAAAACGTCCCGTCGTCCCAAAACCATGAACCGAACCGAAAAACGCCCGTCGTCCCAAAACTAAGTAATGAACCGAAAAACATCCCGTCGTCCCCAAACCAAGAAAAGAACCAACATCTACAAAAAATACTTATCCCAAACTCCAAAACAAAGAATCGCCCATGAACAATAAACTCATCAAATTAGAAGACTTA
>JAHDBB010000523.1 GCA_020630635.1 Chitinophagales bacterium | reverse complement strand
AATTGCTCTATAATGATGTAATTTCCTAAATTTTGGGTGTTATCAGGGTGAGAAACCGTATTGAAAAAGATGTAGTTGGGATCATTGCCTGCACCTTGAAAAATAGATTGTGCATTCATATCTATGTCGCCAGCATTGTATCCTTCTAAAATGTAATTGGGCATTGGGAAACTGACATCTTGAGCACCCAACACTTCAAAGAAGGGAGTCGTGGTATCATTGTTGTCTCCTTGAAAAATGATGGTCGAATTGCCGTCGGGATTACCGCCCCAAAGAGCTGTTTTATTAGAAGGCATTTGTATTTGTGCATGGTCGCCCCAAGTAGGCATACTGGGATCGGTAAAATCAATGTACAGTGTGTCTGTATGGAAAGGAAGAGAAGTGGCGGTCATCGCTCCTAAGTGATTTCTATGTCTTAAAGCAACGTAGTAATATCCTTCTTGCAGTTGTGGGAAGTTGATAATAGATGAGCCCTCATGATCAACAAGGTCTCCATCTCTTTGGACCAATACAGCACGAGAGAGTTCTACAATACTGGGATTAAGTGAATTTCGCATTTCCAATAATATCCAATCAACAATGGCATCGTCACCTGTAGTTGAAAGGAGGGAGTTGGTGATGGTTTCTCCACCAGCATGGTCAAAATTAGCTAAGTTGGAGTAAGGTTCTGTTGTTGGTAATAGTTCTTGACTTCTCAAATCATCACGCATCAAGTTGGGATCATCGCTTCCTTGTAAAGCTCCTTGTAAAAAGACTTTGGCAGATAAGTGAAGCCCTAAAGGAGTATCAGCGTTTACACCACTTGCATCATTATCCTCTGCTGGTTCAGCAGAACTTATAAAACAAAACTTTTCGGTAGCTAAAAAGGTGAAATCTCCTCCTTCGCCTAATACATTGCCACCTGCATTTATACTATATCCTCCAATTCCATAAGTGCAACACATTCCATCACCATAGCTGTCGTAAAAGTTAAATTCGTAACAACCATCAGGCAAGCACATATTGACTACTTCCGTAATAATCACCGTATTTTCATAAGGACCACCTTCATAAATGACTTCTTCGGTATCCGAGTTGATGACTTCCCAAGTATTTTCTGATCCATAGTTATCTGTTGTAACAATGACTGCTACAGTATTTTCAGTACAAACTTCAGATATATCTGCATCATTGATACAAGCATTGTTCCCAATAATGCCTTCGACTACCTCATAAGTATGATTAATCACCCCTAAAATTTGACTGATACAAGCATTGGCTTCAATGTCAGAATAATAGACTCTGACAAAAGGAGTAGGCGCAGGATAACGCAAAGAGAAAGAACCATCTAAGGACAAAGCCAATATTTCACCTTGCCCGTCATGGTAAACTTCTGCATTATAGTTGGTATAAACGATACTTTCTACATCCGTAATGGTTACGCCTTCTACTTCTAAATTATAGGCCGAAATATGTGCCAAGGGATTGCTTACATAAATATCAAAATATTGATTGCTGGGATTGTGTTCACCAATCGTAAATGTCGCATTTTGATAAGGGTTTTCAATTGTAAAAGAAGGAAAAGTACAAGGATTGATATGACTATGTGGAATCCCTGATTGATGATTGTGGGCAAAACAACTCAATAATAAGCTTGGATCTAAGATGCTTAATTGTCCATCTCCACTTACTTCGTTGCAAGGATTTGGAGTGATGGAGTCATCTAATAAGCCTTCAACATATAATGCAATGTCAGATTCATCATATACTTCGTTATTGTCTAAATCACCTGCCAACGCACTTCCACCACATTGACCCAAGCAATCAGGTTGCGTACTACCCAATTCTTCGCCTAGACAATCTGTATAAGTAGGGCAGCTATTTTGCACTTGAATACTTGCCTCACCTTCAGAACGGTCTAAATAAAAACAAGCTTGTGTCCAATTATTTTCATAGTTGGTTTCATTCCGTCCTAAAGCATCAGGTGTTTGATCCCAATTAACCCTTAAAACTAACGTATAATAGCCTTCTGGAACATTGGTGAGATCAACCCATTGGCAGTCTAAATGAGAACCATAAATATCACTACAATTGGCTGTAATTCCTTGATTGAAACAACTATATTTAGGAGTCGAACCAGCAGCACATTCTAAATCAATAACAC
Source organism: Chitinophagales bacterium (assembly GCA_020630635.1). Taxonomy (GTDB): domain Bacteria; phylum Bacteroidota; class Bacteroidia; order Chitinophagales; family UBA2359; genus JAHDBB01. The sequence goes on along the minus strand of JAHDBB010000523.1, from coordinate 2,531 downwards.
AGAATCCATTCTTAAAACCAACAGGCAATTGTTGTCCATTTTCATCATAAATCAGGTACTCTGCGTACCCTTCATAATGCCAGTGATTGTGGCATTCATCCCATTCCCATTGCTCATTGGATTGAGAAGGACTACTCGGAACTTGACCAATATAAAAATCTTGTGTTCCAATATTGCTAATTTTAGTATCAAAACGCAAAACTTCTCTAATACCATATCCTTTTAAACATCCTTCATTGATATAACAGTTGTCGTTATTATTGATTGTCTGAATGTAAATAGAATTGACCAAAGAAGCCTCATCTACAATAAGGTCGGGTCCATTGGGACAGTCATCATCACCAGGTTCCAAGCAAGAACCATCATCAATAGCAGCCAGTGGATTATAATTACAAGCAGTAATATCGGTACATCCCGTAACAGGTCCCATATATTCTAGCCTCCAATTAATGGCACTGCCTGCACAATCAGTACCAGCATCTCCAATGCGAATAAAATATTCTTTGTTGGCAACTAAGTAGGTAGAAACAAGAGCTTGTTCATTACTACATCCATTATCAGCAAAAAAGATTCCTTCTTCTTGGGTTTCATTGGTAATAATACCATCACAAATATCATAACCCCAAATGGCAACATCACAATCATTGCCTAAGCTACAAGAACTCATCGTATAGAGGCCTGTTTGAAAAGCAACAAAACTGTACCAAGTATCAGGTTGTGGTGCTTGAAAAGTTCCAGCACTATAAATGTTAATTGGATGACTACAAGCTGTACCCGAAGAACATGCGCCTATTTGTATAGACTTTTCTGTTCCAAAGTCACTTCCTGAATTAACAAGTACATTATTGTAATAAATGCTATAACTACCTGGCGGTAAGTTATTTAATCCATTACCAAAATCATCATAGAGGGTTAAGGTAAAACAAGCATCATCAGGCACACAAAAATCAGTACCATTGGTTCCACTTGTATAGAGTTCACTGTCTTCCCACAATTCCCACCGAGTATTGTCTGAAACAAAATTACTATCTTCATTGATTTCAATGCGGATTTCTGTTTCATTGGTGGAGCATTGTGAGAAAACAGGATAAAAGGAAAACAGCACAGTAAGAAGGATAATGTAATGGAGGAAACATGGAGGATACATGGGCAAATTGCCCAGAAATTTGTTGGGAAGTATATGTTTTTGCATAATTAGTCAGTATCACAGTTATGGGTTGTATTTAAGATTAGAGGGAAAAACCAGGAGGGGTAAACATGTATGTAAATGTAAAAAAAATGACATAAAAATGGAGGAATATTTTTATGGCAGGAATTGTAGATAACTATGATGTTCTAGAGTGGAGAGGATACTTTGTCTTCACTTAGAAATCACAAATATAGGTTTTTTTATCACCAAATCCAATGAATTATAAAGGAATGTCGTCAAGAAATGAAACAAATAATTTATTTTTTCGTAAGGTGTTACTTTTGCCAATTTGTTTGTACCTCGCTTTTGCTTCCCCCAATCAGTTATTGCTTTTTTAGTGAAAATTATATATATTTAACATGCTTAACCAACTTTCTAAAAAATGCGTTTAATATGGAGCAATTAACCCCCAACTGGTTTACTCAAGGAGTCATTGATTTTGAACATAAAAAGTATGTATTACTCGCTTATTTACAACATATTAGCAAACAATTTGACGAGTCTAAGTTATATCCTTTCCTAAGTGACCTTATCTTTCATTACCAAAATCTTATCGCTTTACGATCCAACCAACAAGAGGTACAGGATAAGATGCCCAAAAAATTGCGAAAATTAGATTTTGAACAGTTTCGTTTAGAGTATGAAAAAATCATGGATGATGATGATTACATGCTCGAAATCAGAAGCATCCTCAATTTTGCCATTCCCAAAATTATGAACTCACTCAAAGAAGGCAAAAATATTTATGAATATGTAGAGGATAAAATCGCCATCGAACCTATCGGCATTGTTCCACTCAACAAGAATTTTGGTTATATGATCCTCAACAATGGTCAAAGTCGAGAGGCAAAGGTCTATGAATATGAGTTGAGCGTTTATGAGAATTTTAATGAGAAGTATCGTTCGCTAAGGACGCATTTTATCAACAGCTATACCAAAAAGTTTACACAAACCTACGAGAATATCAAGATAGACTTGATCCGAACACACAAAAAGCTCCCCAATCCAGCCACTTATTTAGTCAATAGTCCTGTCCAATTTCCTTTGGTAGAGACTTTTTTACCCATCGCTAAACGCAGTCTGGTTCGGCATATTTGTAGTTAATGATTAATTGTGAATGATAAATTATTAATTCGGTTCAGTTCGTGATTTTTTTCTCTTGGAAAAATATTTCATTCTGTTTTTTCATCTTTTTTTATAAAGAAGCGAAAGGTTGGGTGCGTCGTCGTCATAGAAAGTCCCGCTATCCGTTCCTATGAATGCAGCCAAAGCTTCTACCGCAAGTCTTTTCGACTTGTGGTCTCAAGCCATTGCATTCATACCACTACTATCGGGGCTATTT
>JAHDBB010000522.1:2488-4675 GCA_020630635.1 Chitinophagales bacterium | reverse complement strand
CTCGTCCCCACATGCAGAAACCAAACAGTTCGTCCCTTCGTCCCAACATGTAGAATTTGAACAGTCGCCCCAACATGCAGAAACCAAACAGTTCGTCCCCTCGTCCCCACATGCAGAAACCAAACAGTTCGTCCCTTCGTCCCAACATGTAGAAACCAAACAGTCGCCCCAACATGAAAAAACTAAACAGTCATTAAATATGATGAAGAAACACGCTCATTTTTTCAAACTACTCTTATTATTTCTCTTGTTAAGTCTTTCAGTAAAAGCGCATGAAGGATGCGTTTATTATGAAGACTTTCCAAGTGGAGATGCGCCCGATATAGCCGAATTGCCGACTGAATATTTTGGTGATCCTTTGAAAATTCCTTTGGTTTTGGCAGGAACTTTTGGAGAGTTGAGGTCTAATCACTTTCATGCAGGAGTGGATATAAAAACGCAGGGGAAGTCAGGGTTAAATGTTTATAGTGCAGCAGAGGGATATGTGTCTCGTATCAAAGTATCGCCTTATGGTTATGGAAAAGCCTTGTATATCGACCATCCCAACGGCTATACAACGGTCTATGGACATTTGAGTGAGTATAATGAAGCCATCGGAAAATACATCAAAGACTTACAGTATGAATACGAATCCTTTGAGGTCGATGTCGAAGTACCGCCCAATACTTTGATGGTGAAAAAGGGAGAGATTGTTGCGAAATCGGGAAATACGGGAGGTTCATCTGCCCCGCATTTACACTATGAAATTCGCCATACGAAAACAGAATTTCCATTTAATCCGCTGTTATTTGGCTTGAAAATCAAAGATACTCGAAAACCCATTATGCAAAATTTGAGGGTTTATGGGATAGATGATGCACAACATGTTTTACCGCAAAGTCATCAGCATAAATGCACGCTCGTTGACAAAAAATATAAGATAGCGAAAGACACTATTAAGGTCAATGCCAATCGAATTGGTTTGAGTCTGAATATATACGATAGACAAGATGGAGCCAATAATAAAAATGGGATTTATACATTGGAAATGAAGGTGGACAGCGTGGTCGTTTATAACTTTGATATGACCCGATTTTCTTTTTATGAAACCCGCTATCTTAATGCTCATGTCGATTACAAAGAGCGCATCGAAAATCGTTCTTGGTACAATAAATGCTTCATTGAACCTGCCAATCATTTGAGTAATTATCCACAAAAAGAAGATCGAGGGATTATTGACGTGGGAGATGGGTTGTGTCATTGGGTGGAGTTGACAGCGACAGATGTGGCTGGAAATGAAAGTGTCTTGTCTTTCTATGTGCAGAAGGATGCAACAGGTTTAAACTTTGGGGATTTACCCAGTTTTACCCGATTATTGGACTACGGACTTCCCCATGAACTAGTCGAAAACGATAAAAGTTTGATGGTCAATTTTCCGCCAGATGCTTTTTATAATGATGTCTTTTTTAATCATCAGGTAAAGGCAACGAGTAAAACTCCCTATTCTTCGACTTATATATTGCATACACCTAATGAGCCTTTACATAAACCTATGCAACTTTCGATTAAAGCCGAAAATTTGAGTGAACCTTTATGGGAGAAGGCTGTTATTGTACGGGAAGTAAAGGATAAAAAACAGGCTTTATTGACCAATGAGGTGGTTGCGCCTTATATCAAAGCCTCTTCCAAAAGTTTTGGGACTTTTTATATTGAAGTAGATACTTTGTCGCCTACCATCAAACCTGTCTATACTTATAAAGATAAAAATCTGCAAAAATATAATTTACTTCGTTTTAAAATTCATGATGATTTGGCAGGGATTCAAGCGTATGAGGGAAGGATTGATGAGCAATGGGTGTTGATGGATTATGATGCTAAAAATAATCTGCTCATTCATTATTTTGAAAAGAACTTAAAGAAAGGAAAACATCATTTTAGTTTGAGGGTAAGCGATTATTGTGGGAATGTAGAAACCTATGAATTTGATTTTGTTAAATAGTGACTGGTGACAAGTGACTGGTGGCTGGACATAATCATAAAAAATCACCTGTCACTAAAAGCACAAAACGAACAGCAAGTCACTTGTCACTAAAAGCACAAAACGAACAGCAAGTCACCTGTCACTAAAAGCACAAAACGGACAGCAAGTCACTTGTCACTAAAAGCACAAAACGAACAGCAAGTTACTTGTCACCCAAAAAAAGAATA
>JAHDBB010000522.1:0-2388 GCA_020630635.1 Chitinophagales bacterium | reverse complement strand
AAAAAAAGAATATAAAATTATGAGTCATTTAAAGAAAGGAGACGCTGCTCCTCATTTTTCAGCGAATAATCAGAAAAGTGAAAAGGTGTCGTTGAGCGACTATCAAGATAAAAAATTGGTCTTGTATTTTTATCCCAAAGATGATACACCTGGATGTACCAAAGAAGCATGTAATTTGCGGGATAATTATGCGAAATTTCAAGCGCAAGGATATGAGATTTTGGGAGTGAGTACTGATGATGAAAACTCTCATTTGAAGTTTATTGAAAAGTATGAATTGCCTTTTGATTTATTGGTAGATGGCGATCATCAAATTGCTGAAGCCTATGGCGTTTGGGGAGAAAAGCAAATGTTTGGAAAAAAGTTTATGGGAACTTTCAGAACAACTTTTGTGATTGATGGAGAGGGCAATATCGAAGAAGTCATTGCTAAAGTGAAAACGGAAGAACATAGCGAGCAAATCTTAAATCCATAGTCTATGAGTATTAGTATCAAAAGTGAATGGTTTGCGTCTTGGTTTGACTCTCCCTATTATCATACCTTGTATAAAAATAGAGACTTTGAAGAAGCCCGAAATTTTATAGAGCGTTTATTGCAATATTTGAAACCGCCTTTGTATAGTCAAGCATTGGATTTGGCTTGTGGAAAAGGACGGCATTCATTGGTGATGGCAGAAAATGGTTTAAATGTAGTAGGGGCAGATTTGTCAAAAGCAAGCATCAAAATCGCTAAGGAATTGGAACATGAACATCTCCAGTTTTTGGTACATGATATGCGAGAACCTAAATGGAAAAACAACTTTGATTATATCTTTAATCTCTTTACCAGCTTCGGATATTTTGAAAGATTTTTGGATAATCTTCAAACGATCAATGCAGTACATGCTGCGTTGAAACCAAGAAGCTTTTTTGTTATTGACTTTTTGAATGCGGTCAAAACCATTGATACGTTGGTTCCACAAAGTACCAGTAAAATTGATGGAGTGCAGTTTGAAATAGAACGTTCTGTCGAGAAAGGTACGATTATCAAACGCATTTATGTACATGATCATGATAAAGGAGAATGTAAATCTTTTCAAGAACGAGTACAGGCATTGACCTTAGCCGATTTTGAAGCCTACTTCTATAATAAGTTTTTGATACGACGTACTTTTGGAAATTATGACTTAAATGAGTTTAATCCTAAAACTTCTGATCGTTTGATTATTGTAGCGCAAAAGTTGGATTGTTAGTGTTTGGGTGGCTGGTAGTAAATACGTTAATTTTACCATACTACTGTTTATATAAAATGTCAAAAGATGATTTCTGTAAAAGGGAGTCATCTTTTTTTTATCTTTGGCGAAAATAAAAATAGAACTATGCGTATTATTGGTGGAATACATAAGGGTTTTAGGTTTGTACCGCCCAAAAAAACGCCTGCTCGTCCGACGACGGATATTGCAAAGGAAGGGCTTTTTAATGTGTTGAACAATCGTTATTATTTCGATGATCTCAAAGTGTTAGACCTTTTTGGAGGGACAGGCAATATAAGCTATGAATTTGCTTCAAGAGGTTGTGAAGACATTACTTCTGTCGAATTGGATCGGAAAAATGTGGAGTTTATCAAACAAATTGCCCAAAAATTGGAGATGCCAATTCATGTGATTCGAGGCGATGTTTTTAAGTTTATGGAAAAAACGACAGCTCAATTTGACCTTATTTTTGCAGGTCCTCCGTATCCTTTAAAGACCTTAGCGACCATTCCAGACAAGGTTTTTGAGCATCAGCTTTTGAAAGAAGATGGTATTTTGATAATGGAACACAATCCCAATCATAATTTTGAGGATCATCCTAAGTATGTCGAACATCGAAAATATGGAACGACGATCTTTTGTTTTTTTCAAAATAAATCAGATGAAAATGAGGTTAAAGAGGAAGAATAAATGCCCATTGTTTTTAAGTATCTGGGCTTTTTTATTATTGGGTGGAAATGAACTTTTTGCACAAGAAGACTGTCGAGATTTTATAAAATTGGATAGTTTACAAGCCATCGAAATAGCGAAAGAAGAAGATTTTTATAAGGATCAACATGTCTACTACACACCTAAGATTCAGCTTGAACGTTTAGAGGGACATTGCGTTTGGAATATTGAGAGCAAGGATACGCAACATTCGACAAAGGGACATTGTGCTAAGACCAATGGTTGCACGATTTTGACGCAATACAACATTTATATCTCGGTGGAAGAAGGGTTGATTGTGGAGAAGCATAAGAAGGAGCGGTATTATCCGAATTATGAGTGATGAGACTTAGGAGTTTTTATACTTCATCCTGAAGAATGCAATAAAGATTTTTCCTTTTAGGAGAGAACGGTTATTACTCTTTCATCGCAACGGGTCTCCCTGCTAT
>JAHDBB010000521.1 GCA_020630635.1 Chitinophagales bacterium | reverse complement strand
AGTCCCGCTATCCGTTCTCATTCGTGTTGCCAACGTTTTGCGAAGCCAACGCTTCACACGAATACCACTACTATCGGGGCTAGTTGGTTACAGTCAATTCCTATAGTAACTGAACGGCTTTAGAATTTTGAAATTAAAAATTAGAATTTAATCCAGTCGGGACTATTGGGTTTTGGACAGTCCTACCTTATCGTATTTCATCTAAATTTAGCAGGAAATAAAATCTATAATATTTTTTGTCCCTTTTTTCCTAATCATGCTACAAGAATGTCAATAAACTTCCCTTTTTGATAGATATTAAACGACAATTCCTTATTATCAAATCCTAATTGCTCCCATAAAAATACGCTTTATTGTATATTAGGGAATCCATTTAAATATTGGGCATCCACACAACAGACTCTACTTGTTCTTTCCTAACCCAAATAGACCCGATAGTAGTGGTATCACTGCTTGGCTTTGCACCACAAGTCAAAAAGACTTGCGGTAGAGCGTGGCAGCAGTGATAAGAACGGATAGCGGGGAGACCCGTAACGACGAAGGTATGTCCCGTTCTCTCCTAAAAAATATACATTCCACACACCTATTCCCCATTTTATAAGCTAGTAGCAAATATCCAAAGCCGCTAGCCATCAATCGCCTATAACATAACTTTAAGAATATAAACTCAAAAACAGTAAAAACACCCTATTTCTTATGACCAAAAAATACTTATCCAAATCGTGTTTGTTACTTTGTTTGATGTTGGTATCATTCATCCTACAAGCACAAACCAGTACTTCAATATGGCAAAGTATTGAAGAGAAACGTATTGATCTCAAAGGGGAACGACACATCATTCCCAATACTTACCAAACTTTTGAACTGGATGTAGAAGGCTTAAAAAACATCTTAGCTAATGCACCTTTAAGATTTTCAGAAGCAGCCAATAATGCGACTGTCGAATTGCGTTTACCATCGTATGATGGAACCTGGATGGACTTCAAAGTCGAAGAAGCTCCTATCATGGAACCTGGATTGGCAGAAAAATATCCAGACACTAAAACCTATGTCGCAAGAGCTATTAATGATCCATTGGTATCGGTTCGTTTGGATTGGACAGTACAAGGATTTCACGCCATGATTTATTCGCCAGAAGGTAGCATCTTTATTGATCCTTACAGCACCAATGATGTGGAACATTATGTGGTCTATCACAAAAAAGATTATGAAGATCCTGATGCCCACCAATGGCGATGTGGTGTCAAGAGTTCAGCACCTTCAAAAAACGTAGATGCTAGTTTAAAAAGTTTTGCAGGTGATTGTCAATTGCGCTCGTATCGTTTAGCGGTGGCTACCACAGGAGAATATACAGCCTTTCATGGTGGAACTGTGACCAATGCTATGAATGCGATTGTAACGACTATGAATCGAGTGAATGGAATCTATGAAATAGAGCTTGGTGTAACTATGGTTTTGATTGCCAATAACGATCAAATCGTTTATACCAATTCAGGATCTGATCCTTATACAAATAACAATGGTGGAACGATGTTGGGACAAAATCAAACTACCATAGACAATGTGATTGGAAGTGCCAATTATGATATTGGACATGTTTTTAGTACAGGCGGTGGTGGTGTTGCTTATCTGGGTTCTGTTTGTGGTGGCTCCAAAGCAGGAGGCGTTACAGGATTGGGCAGTCCCATAAACGATCCTTTTGATGTTGATTATGTTGCTCATGAAATAGGACACCAGTTTGGAGGCAACCACTCTTACAACAACTCTTGTGGGGGTAATCGAAATGGAAGTACTGCTATGGAACCAGGAAGTGGATCAACTATTATGGCCTATGCAGGTATTTGTCCGCCCAATGTTCAAAATAATAGCGACGATCATTTTCACGCTATCAGTATTCAAGAAATGTCCAACTTTATCACAGGATTTGGAAACTCTTGTGCTACGATCATCGCAACCAACAACAATCCGCCAGTTGCCAATGCTGGACCGAATTATACGATTCCGATTTCAACTCCTTTTACTTTACAAGGAACAGCAACTGATCCAGATGGCGATGCCTTGACTTCTAATTGGGATCAAATGGACAATGAGATTTCGACGCAAGCTCCTTTGGCTACTAATTCCAATGGACCTAACTTTGAGTCATTGACTCCGACTGCTTCCTTAGATAGAACCTTACCTGCCATTAACTACATCGTTAATAATACCAACAACACTTGGGAAGTTTTATCTAGTGTCAGTCGAACATTTGATTTTAGATTTACAGTAAGGGATAACAATGCTTCGTATGGTTGTACCGATGAAGATAATGTCACCATTACCACCAGCAATACATCTGGTCCGTTTTTAGTGCAAGTACCTAATACTGATGTTACTTGGGCTGTTGGAGCAACAGAGACCGTTACTTGGGATGTAGCCAATACGACCGCAGCTCCTGTCAGTTGTGCCAATGTAGATATTTTATTATCGACAGATGGTGGATTTACCTATCCGATCACTTTAGCGAGTAATGTACCCAACGATGGCTCCCATGATATAAGTGTTCCCAATAATCCAGGAACTACGAATCGTGTCAAAGTTGTTTGTTCAGACAATATTTTCTTTGATATTTCCAACACCAACTTTACCATTGAATTTACAGGTCCAGCCTTTACAGTAGATGCAACTCCTGCAACTCTTTCTATCTGTCAAGGAGACAATGCAACTTATGATATTACTTTGGGTTCATTGGGAGGTTTTAACAGCAATGTAAATTTTAATGCAGTAGGTGTACCTGCTGGTGTAAATGCTAACTTTACTTCAGCTTCTTTGCTTGGAAGTGGTATGACGACTTTAACGTTATCGAATACTGCTGGCTTGGCATCGGGTGTTTACAATATTGATATTGAAGGTACATCATCAGGTGTAACGAAAGTAGCAATGGTGACATTAGTTGTTGGCGCACCCACCACTAGCGTTACTTTAAGTAGCCCTGCTAATGGATCAACCAATGCTGGATTAAGTCCCAGTTTATCTTGGGCAAATAATAGTGCAGCAACTGGTTATACCATTGAAATAGCAACGGATGCGGCATTTACGAATATAGTAGAAACAGGATCACCTACGAGCAATAACTATACACCTAGCAGTATTTTAGATCCTTTGACTACTTATTATTGGCGAGTAACTCCTGTCAATACTTGTGGAAGTGGAGCGACTTCTAGTGCCTTTAATTTTACCACCGAAGATTTAACTTACTGTAATACACAAGGTAATAATGTATCAGACGAGTGGATTCAAACCGTCACTGTCGCTTCTATCAACAACAATTCTGGAAGTAATGGAGGCTATCAAGACTTTACCAATATTTCCACCAATATGGATGTTGGACAAAGTTATCCTTTGACTTTGGAACCAGGATATAGTGGAACTATCTATAATGAACAATGGAAAATTTGGATTGATTTCAATCGCAATGGTTCTTTTGCGGATGCAGGCGAATTGGTTTTCGATTCAGGTTCTCCAAGTGCTGGCACGGTGACAGGTTCTTTGAGTATTCCCAGTAATGTGGCAGCGGGTCCTACTCGTATGCGGGTCTCTATGAAATATAATGGCGGAGCTGATCCTTGTGAATCGTTTGATTGGGGAGAAGTCGAAGACTATACAGTAGTCCTTGTTAGTTCTTGTCCTGATGCAGATAATGATGGCGTTTGTGATGCAGTAGATGTTTGTCCTGGAGGGGATGACAATGTGGATACCAATAACAATGGAACACCTGATGATTGTGAAGCCGCTTCTGTTAGTTTAAAAATCTATCTAGAAGGAGCGTACTTAAACGGAATGGGACAAATGCACAATACTTTAAATACCAAAGGCTTGGTTCCTTTGGCTCATCCTTATACAGGTGCGCCTTACAATGTGACAGCGTCTAGTGCTGCCAGTATTCCTGCTCAAGCAGTTGATTGGGTAGTGGTAGAAGTGCGAACAGGCATCAATAATACGGACAAAATAGATGAGCAAGTTGCCTTATTGATGGTGGATGGTAATATACGAGCAACTGATGGAATTTCTCCTTTGACCTTCAACTTACCAGTAGGCGGAAGTTATTACTTTGTTGTTCGTCATCGCAATCATTTGGATGTTATGACGGCTACCGCTGTTACTCGTTCATTAAATATGAGTTATGACTTTACCACAGCGATGACTCAAGCGTATGGTTCTAAACAAAAGGCCATGCCTGATGGAAAGATGGCTTTGTTTACAGGGGACAATACCCAAGATTTGGTCATCCAAATATCAGATTTTAATTTGTGGCGATCCTTTCCTGCCCAATTAAATGTGTATGATCTATCTGATTTAAATTTAGATGGGGTTGTTCAAACTACTGATTATGATATTTGGGAACCCAATAAAGCTGTCTTAGCTCCTACAGAGTTAGCTCATTAATCATAATCTGTAAAATAGATAATTATGCCAACGAACCTTGTGTTTGTTGGCATTTTTTTTTGTTAGGAGCGAACGGTTTAGAGCTTCGTCGTACGGGAAAGTCCTGCTATCCGTTCTCATTCGTGTTGCCAACGTTTTACAAAGCCAACGCTGAGACACGAATACCACTTCTATCAGGGCTATTTTTGAAGGGTTGTTACCTCTTTTTTAAACAGAATTTTTAAGAATTAAGAGAATTTACAGAATTTTAAT
>JAHDBB010000017.1:16306-27877 GCA_020630635.1 Chitinophagales bacterium | reverse complement strand
AGTAATATTCTTGGTCGTTGACAGTGATGGTGCGGACATTCTTGGGAATTGCCATTTTGGATTTGTATTTTCAAATAAGGATTGGGATGATTTTCCATCTGTTACTATGGGGAAAGACCGCAACGATCTAGCCCCGATAGCAGTGGTATCACCGTCTTGGCTTGGCACCACAAGTTGGAAAGACTTGCGGTGGCGTGGCGACGGTGATAAGAACGGATAGCGGGACTTGCCTACACGACGAAGCAACAAACCTTTCGCTCCAAAAGAAAAAGATTTTAAATTAGTAATGATAAAACAACAACTTCCGCATTGTAACTATGATACTTTCCGATCTATTTCCGAGATGTCGGACCAGTTCAAAAGCCTCGTCTTAGCCCTGCTATGACTACGTTTTTTGCCTCATACATCAAAAAGTCTCTTTGTTACAAATGAGGAATTTATTATTTAACCATTACTTAGAAAGACTGACTCCATGAACATTAAAGCAAACTTAATTAGTTCCGTTTAAGACTATTTTTCTACGCCCAAAAAGGTTAAAATTTGGTTGGTTAAAAGGAGGTATTCGACATCCATCAGATGATACTTGGCTAAAACTTTGAGCAGTTTGATCTTACTTTCCAAAAACTTTTCCTGCCTTTTGTTGAGTAAGAAAACAGAACTTTCCCCAAATCCAAACTTGTCCTTTTCGGCATTGAGTAGTCGTTCATAATCCACCACATTTTGACGTTGAATATTGAGTTGTTCTTCCAATAGTTGTTGAATTTGTAAATTGCCCTCAATTTTGTTTTGTAAAGCATTTTGTTTGTCTCGAATTTCCAAACCTATTTCTTTGACCTTGATCTGGTTTTGAGCAATAGAAGCTCTTTCCGATCTCAAAAATAATGGCATAGAAAAATTAACGCCCCATTTGTAATCGGCTGTCGAATAATCCCAAGCGAGGCTGTTTTCTGTCGTTGAGATGAGTGGATTGTACTTGACTTTTAACTTGGGCTTGAGTTTATCTCGCTTTAAACGCTGCTCAATTTCATAGCTATTTTGCTTGATTTTTTTATCCAAAATATCGGGATGCGTTTGTAGCACACTTTCAATACTAACGTCTTCACCAGCGATATTAAAATCGGCTAAAGGTTCGGGCTGTCTTTGATCTTGAAGCTCTAAAGGAATCTGCTCATACCAAAGATAACTCTCTAATGCTTGTTGGACTTTGATAAGATTTCCTTCATTTTCTTTGAAGCGCATTCGACTATCTTGTACCATCAAAAAAGCCTCCAATGTGTCAATCGCTGGTTTTTCGCCATTGATATAAGACTGTTGGGTTCCATCCTTGTAGATTTGTGCCAACTCAATATTGTCTTGTAAAACTTTTTGCACTTCAAAATTCAATTGCCAAGAGACATAAGCGTTTATAGCATGGATGACCAAATCATTGAGTATCATCTGTCGCTCATTGAGGGTTGCTTGCTCATACACATCGGCTTGTTGTAAAGCAGCTCGTCTTTGATCGATCAATAATCCTTGCAACAAATTGGCTTCCACTCCTAACATCCAAAGTCCATTGTCATCGGTCTTATTTTCGGGATTTAAAAAATCGCCTCTTGTATTGGTATAGGTTCCTTGTACCGAAATTCCGTACCAAGTAGGGACTTTGAAGCCTGCCTCAAAAATACGATAGTAGTGTTTTTCGTCAAAGTATTTTTCGTTCCAATCGCCAAATAGTGTAGGGTCAAATTCACCCTTTGCTGCCAACTGTGTCGCTTCTGCTTTTTGTATTTGCAAAGCTGCTTTTTGGGCAATAGGATGATGGGTTAAAACTTGTTCGATAAAACTTTGAAAGGTAAATATAATTGAGTCATTTTGTGCATTTAGACTTAAAGAAGAAGTAATCAAAAAAAACAATAGTAAACTTTTGAGTCGAATAAAAAAACTTCTTTTCTTCATATTTTTGCTAGTTACTTTACTGATTTGATGGGTGCTTTTCTTTTTATTTCTTGCTGTTTCTCTTTTTCTTTTTTGTAAAAATCAGGTGGAAAACCGTTGAGTTGTCGCCAGATTTCATACCAAATCGGCACATCTTTGAGTAGCATAAATGTTTTGGTTCCAGTCCCTACTCTCAATAAATCGGGCCAAGTTTTTTCTATCTCATCAGGTAAGACCAAAATACGATAAGAACCATTGTCGCTGATAAATTGGTCGATGGCAAAAACGGTTCCATCAAAAGTACCTAATGCAGCATTGGGCCAACCACTAAATGCAATCGAGGGCCAACCATCAAATTGTAGCTGTACTTGTGTTCCTATCTCTATGAGAGGTAAATCACGAGGCTTGATATAACTTTCGACTGCCAAATCATATTGAGCGGGCATAATGGTAACGATGTCGGTTCCTTCTTTGATAATTTCACCAAGTCCCTTTTTGATGGCTTTGGTCACATAGCCTGCTTGTGGAGCGGTGATATAATAGAATTTTTGTCGTTGGCTATAATTGCTTAGTTGATTTTCCAATTTAGAAGTCGTCGCTTGTGCATCTAATTTATTGGATAAAGCCGAAAATTTATCTGATTGAGACTTTGCCAATTTATCTTGATATTCGCTTTCGGTAGAAGAAATTTCAATTTGTAAATTGAGTAGTTCATTTCTCTGTGTCAACAACTTATTTTGTTGGATATTTAATTTGGCTTGGGTTTCTTGTAACTTGAGATTTTTGGCTTCCAAGTCAGTCAAGGATTTGAGTCCTTTGTCAAATAGCTCTTGGGTTCGCTTTTGTTGTTTTTGGGCAATATCAAAATTGGTTTGGATGGCAATGATTTCTAAACTATCACTTGCTATTTTGAGACGGCTTTGTTGGATTTTATTTTTGAGTTGCTGAATTTTAAGATTTTGTGCCTGTGTCAATGCTTGATACTGTTTTTCCAATGACTTAACTTTTGAATCATAGGAATTGACACTTTGTGATTTGGCAGCGACTTGTTCATTGACTCGATCAATTAATTGTGGGTCAAAGTATTCGCTTTTGACTTCTGATATATAAACAATGGTATCGCCTGCCTCCACCAGATTTCCTTCTTGTACAAACCATTTTTCCAATCGACCTGCAATGACGGATTGAATGGCTTGTGGTTTTTGGTCGGGTGTCAAGGTGGTCAAATAACCTTTAGATTGGATATTTTGGGTCCAAGGCAAAAACATGGCTGCAATGACTCCTACTATAAATAATAGCATGAGATAAACGGCTAGGTATCGCAGCTTGCGTTTACTCAAAATATTAAAGGTCTTGAAATCTTTGGTATCAACAAATGCAGAAATACTATTTTCAGAGATATTAAGCATAGTTTGAAAAAGTTTACAATTTAATAATTTGAGAACTTTTGGTTTTCCAATAAGGGTAATCGGTTACGATAATAACAGTCCATGTTTGTTGTTCATCCATAATGTAATCAATGATTCTATTTTTTTCTTCTTCATCCAAAAACTGCAAAGGGTCTTCCATCATTAATAATCTTGGCTGATGAATCAAAGTACGACCAATCAATATTTTTTGTCCAATACCTCTAGGCAAACGTCGTCCTTCGGGATCAATACGGGTTTGTAATCCTTTGATTTGGTGAGCGATGTATTCCTTTAAACCCAATATTTCCAACATTTTAGCCATTTGTTTGTCGGCAATATTGCGCCCCAATGTGATATTTTCCCAGATGGTTCCTTCAAAAAGTTGGTTGGAAGGTAGATACAAACCAATGTTTTGATAAAGGGCATTTTTCTGAAGTTTGAATAAAGGAATATCATCTAATAGAATATTTCCTCCTGTCACATCATATAAACCTGCAATCAGATGTAAAAGCGTAGATTTTCCACTTCCACTTTTTCCCTCAATGACTACTTTAGCAGCAGCAGGAATATCAAAACTCAAACCTTCTACCACATTTTGCTTGGCATCGGGATAAGCAAATTCCAAATTACTTACTCCTACTGCAATACCCTTGGCCTCTTCCTTCAAGACAATGCCTTCTGTTTCTTCTAAGTCTAAGTCTGTCACATATCCTATTTTTTCCAAAGCCGTCAAAACATCATAAATCGTATCCATGCTTCTAATCAACTTTTCGATAGAGTTGATAATCAAAATCACCATAATCTCAGAAGCGACAAATTGTCCAATATTCATTTGTTCTTGAAAGACCAAAAAACTTCCCAATATCAATAAAGCGGCTGCGACAATGATTTTACAGACAACAAAGTATTGAAATTGCGTCAATAAAACTTTGAAGTGTTTGCCTCTTGATTCAAGATATTGAACAGCAATGTCATCGGTCTTTTCAAGGTGAAGTGTACTATCTGCACTCAATTTAAAACTCTTATGGGTTCGGGCGGTTTCTTCCAGCCAATGAGCCAATTGATATTTGTACTTACTTTCTTTTAAACTTGTACTTAATCCCTGTTGTCCTGTGATTTTAAACAAAAGCCACAATAACAAACATAGAAAGAGTCCTAGAAAAATAAAGTAGTAGCTATAGATCGCCAACAACAACAAGCCAAAAATGACTTGAAAGGAGGCTAAAGAAAAATCAATAAGGATTTTGGGTAAACTTTTTTGGATGGTCAAAGTATCAAAGAAGCGATTGACCAATTCGGGCGCGTGAACATCGTCCAATTTAAGCAACTTGATTCGGGGAACCCTAAAGGTGAACTCAAAGGCGGAACGGGCAAATATATCCTGTTGGATTTTCTCAACAATTCGTAGTTGAAATACTTGGAAGATACCTGTCAAAGCAATTCCAACCAACACAAATCCGACTAAGATAAACCAAGACGTTGAGACTTGATTGCCTTGTATCAGGTTAATGATGGATTGGATTCCTAGTGGTAAAGACAAGTTGACTAAACCACTCAAAATAGCATAAAAATAAATCTGATAAATTTCTTGTTTATAAGAAAATAAAAGCTTCCAAAATCTAGCAATGGGGCTTAAAACTACATTCATGAGCATTTGTTTTTTTGCTGAAAATGGTTATTTATACTATCTATTCCGATATTTATTTTATTTTTTAAATTTTTGATTAGGAGCGAAAGGTTCGTCTTTCATCGTTCTAGCAAGTCCCGCTATCCGTTCTTATCACCGTCGCCACGCCCTACCGCAAGTCTTTTCGACTTGTGGTGCCAAGCCAAGACAGTGATACCACTGCTATCGGGGCTAGATACCTTTGGACACAACTTTTATCAATAGTTTCTTTTTATGACCAGATATTTATTAACCGTATTTTGCCCGTAATGTTTATCATATCAAAACATTTAATAAAATTTAATATTTTATAAGGTTGAAATAGTGAATATGGACACATTCACCAAAGGAAAATAGGTCGCTTTCCTAAACAATAGAACAAAAAAAGGGCTAAAAAAGTTCCTTTTTAGTCACCAAATAGGACATATTTCGATTTAACACCAACACAATTTCCAATCCTATTATATTTCAATGAATATTTGTTAAATTTGCAATAATAAAACAACTGGGAGAAAGGAATCGTGTCCTTGTTAGGATAGACCTGATAGTAGTGGTATCCCCCTTGTAGAGCAAATTCCTGAATTTGCTCTACAAGGGGGGTAAGAACGGATAGCAGGAAGCCCCATTGCGATGAAAGAGTAATAACCTTTCTCTCCTAAAAATAATCAACTCAAATAAAGAATAATGCCTAAAGGAATTTACGAAGTACCTTATCCCAATAATGAACCAGTATATAGCTATGCACCAGGTTCTATCGAAAGAAAACTGTTGAAGCAAGCCTTGAAAGAGGCCAAAAGTAAAGAGCGTAAAATCCCTATGTTTATCGGTGGAAAAAATGTACGTACCAACGATTTACATGAGTTAAATCCGCCTCATGAAATTCATCATACATTGGGGTTTTATCACAAAGGAGAAGCCAAACATGTCCAACAAGCCATTGATGCTGCATTGGCTGCCAAAGCCGATTGGGAAAACATGCCTTGGGAACATCGAGCGTCTATATTCTTAAAAGCTGCCGAATTGTTGAGTAGTCCACGCTATCGTTATAAAATGAATGCAGCTACGATGTTGGGACAATCCAAAAATGCCTATCAAGCTGAAATAGACTCTGCTTGTGAGTTTGCCGACTTCTTGCGTTTCAATGTTCAGTTTATGACAGAGTTGTATGCGATGCAACCCGATCCAGGTGTCGGTATTTGGAATCGTTTAGAATATCGTCCATTAGAAGGCTTTGTCTTTGCAGTCACTCCTTTCAACTTTACAGCCATTGCTGGCAACCTTCCAGCGGCTCCTGCTTTGATGGGCAACACCATCGTATGGAAACCCTCCAATACTCAAATCTATTCGGCTGCGGTCATTATGGATTTATTCAAAGAAGCAGGCTTACCCGATGGAGTCATCAACCTTATCTTTACCGATGGACCCGTCGCCGGAAATGAAGTATTCAATCATCCAGATTTTGCAGGTTTACACTTTACAGGTTCGACAGGAACTTTTAACTATATGTGGAAAATCATTGGGCAAAACCTTCCGATGTACAAAGGCTATCCTCGTATTGTAGGCGAAACGGGCGGAAAAGATTTTGTGATGGCACATCCTTCTGCCGACCCGATGGCATTGGCAACTGCTTTGTCAAGAGGTGCATTTGAATATCAAGGTCAAAAATGTTCTGCGGCTTCTCGTGCTTATATTCCTGAAAATCTTTGGAAAAAGGTCGAAAAGAAATTATTGGAAGATATTGAGTCGTTCAAGATGGGTGGTGTCGAAGACTTTAGTAACTTTATCAATGCCGTCATTGACGAAAAATCATTCGACAATATCGCTGCTCACATTGACAAGGCTAAACGCAGTAGAAAAGCAAAAATCATCGCTGGTGGAAAATATGACAAATCAGAAGGTTACTTTATTAATCCAACCGTCATTCAAGCTTCTGATCCTCAATATTCGACGATGTGCGAAGAGATTTTTGGTCCTGTTTTATCTATCTACGTTTATCCTGAAAAGCAATACGAACAAACACTTAAAATTTTAAATGAGACCTCTGATTATGCTTTGACAGGTTCCATTTTTTCACAAGATAGAAATGCCATCGTGTTAGCAACCAAGATGCTCACCCATTCGGCTGGTAATTTTTACATCAACGATAAGCCAACAGGTGCAGTGGTCAATCAACAACCTTTTGGAGGTGCAAGAGCTTCAGGTACAAATGATAAGGCTGGTTCTATGTTGAATTTAGTGCGTTGGGTTTCCCCTCGTACGATCAAGGAAAACTTTAATCCGCCAACTGATTATCGTTATCCATTTTTGGAAGAGAGTTGATTTTAGCCAAGCCAAACCAGTCAGGTTTTAAAAACCTGACTGGTTTAGCAAAACGATAGCAAGGTGTTAAAATTCTACAAATATGGCTTACAATACTTTTACTTTAAAACAAGTCATTGAAGATTTTAAGATAGAGATAGAAATTCTGGAAAATGCAATTTTTGCTGAATCTTTGCCTTCTGTATCACCTAGTGAAGTACTAAAAAGTTTATTGGATTACAATGTTCCACTAGCTTTAGCCATCAGTACAGAAAAAGCAAGATCAGAGTTTATTATTGCTCCTATTTTGACAGAAGTAAAAAAGCGATCTGAAAATAACATTAGCTTATTCTCTGGAATTGACTTTACTGTAGATGCTTCCAAAGGCTTAAAAGGACGATGCGATTTTATCATTTCATCCGACAAAAATCAGCTTCTTTTGACAGCACCTATTATCACTTTAGTAGAAGCCAAAAATGATAACATCAATAGTGGCTTAGGTCAATGTATAGCTGAGATGATTGCGGCTCAAATTTTTAATCAAGAAGAAAATCAAGAATCAACGATTATCTATGGAGTCATTACCACAGGAAGTAATTGGAAATTTTTGAAGTTGATAGATAAAATAGTCTATATCGAATCTAAAGAATTTTATATTGAAAATATTGATGTAATTTTAGGGATTCTTTTGGAAATGACAAAGGTAAAAATATAAAGTAACTTTCAGTGCCTTTACTTTTTTTAGGAGCGAATAGACATGGCTTCGTTGTTACAGAAAGTCCCGCTATCCGTTCTTATTCGTGTCGCCAAATTTTAGGCAGCCAACGCTTCTACACGAATACCACTACTATCGGGGCTAGTAACCAAAGAACACAACTTTTTAGTACCAGTCACCAGTCACCAGTCACTAATCAAAACCTCCTCCAAGCTAAAAAAATATAAATAGGATGAATTACATTTATACATTCCGAATTTGGTTTTTAATTGGCGGACTCTTTTGGAGTTTAACCAGTCTAGCCCAAGATTTGGACAGACTATTGGAGCGAGCCGAACAAATCGTTGAAAATGGTAGCCCACAAGAAGCCATTCCCCTCTATCGAGAAATCTTGACATACAACAATTCTTTTGAAGCAAAAAAAGGACTCGCTACCTGTTACCGTATGGTCAATAGCAATAAAAAGGCAGAATATTGGTACAAGATTTTATTAGATAAATCGCCAGGCAATCCCGACTTTCAATTTTACTATGCTCAATTATTGCAAAAAAATGGAAACTGTGATGAAGCAAAAAAATGGTTTAAGGAATTTGGAAAAACAGATGAAAGAGGACTAGAATTTGCGGCTGCCTGTGAAGACCTTTCTGAATTTACCAAAAACGAAGACAAATACATCCTATTACAAATGCCTTTCAATACCGATCTAGCCGAATTTGGTCCAACCTTTTTCAAAGACGGCATAGTATTTACAGGTGGCGGTCCTGTAGAAGGCAATAATGCAAGCATCGAAAAATACACCGACCTTTATTTTGCCAAACGTCTTTCAAGAGACGAATATGAACGACCTGTCAAATTACGAGGAAAAATCAATGGAGATTTTCATGACGGTCCAGCAAGTTTTAGTCCATTAGAAGATGAAGTTTGGTTTACCCGCACAAGTAGTATAAAAATCAAAAAGTCTGAAGAAATCAGAAGAAACCTAACCATCTGGAAAGCGCAATTGGTCGATAATAAATGGGGGAAAGTCAAAGAGTTTCCTTACAATAATCCCAACTATTCAGTCGCTCACCCAAGTATTTCCAAAGATGGTTCTCGACTATATTTTATATCTGACATGCCGGATGGCGAAGGAGGAACAGACATCTATGTTAGTTACCTTAGAGACACGACTTGGAGCGAACCAGTCAACTTAGGAAAAGAAATCAATACCAGAGGAAACGAACTATTTCCATTTATTCATCCCGATGGTACGCTTTACTTTGCCTCTGATGGACATCCAGGATTGGGAGGAGTTGATATTTTCTACTCCAAAGAAGAAAACCGAGAATGGCAGAAGCCCATTAATTTTGGTTCACCCGTCAATTCAGCAGGAGACGATATTACCTTCGTAATTGATGACTACAAAAATACAGGCTACTTTGCCTCCAATCGCTATGGAGGTTTAGGAGGAGATGACCTCTATTATTTCGAGCTAAAAGTCCCCAACCCCATTCCCACAACCGCTAGCACTCAAAGCTACAACGAAACCGCCAGTAATAGCAAAGATCCTTTACCAGAATTATCTACTTCTGCTCCACCTAAATTGGCTTTGATGCCGGGTAAAATCATCAATGAGTCGCTCGAAATTTCCAATATTGAATTTGAGTACAAAAAGTCCGTTTTAACGCCTCAAGCTTATACAGAATTACAAAAATTAATTGGATACCTCAATGAAAATCCTGAAAGTGGCTTGATTATAGAATCACACACAGATTCCAGGGAAGGAAAAACGACCAACCAACTTTTGAGCGATGAACGAGCCAAAAATATTTACAATTTTTTGGTTGCTATGAAAATTAGCCCTGAAAGAATGTTTGCTCAAGGCTATGGTGAAGCCTATTTACTAAACGACTGTGATGACAATAAAAATTGTTCGGAAGAAAAGCATCTAGTCAATGATCGAATCGTCTTTAAAATCAATACCAATTCCGACGAAGAAACTAAGTTTGGGGATGAACCTGAAGACTCCGAGTTTATTGAATTTGGCACTACTTTAGAAAAGCCCAATCCTATCACAACGAAAAAAGAGAAGGTCAAAAAAGAAAAAACCAAAAAGGAAAAAGAAGATAAAGTAGAAAAACCTAAGAAGGAAAAAGAAGGTAAAGTAGAAAAGCCCAAGAAGGAAAAAGAAAATAAACGAGAACGAACCAAACCCATAAACAAAGAACCTAAAGAAAAGAAGGAAAAAGAAAAAACCAAAAAGGAAAAAGAACCCAAACAATCCGATGATTCTATTGTTGAGTTGGAGGAAGAATTACCACCTCCTCCCAAAGCGAAGGAAGTCAAAAGTGAAAAAGGGATGACCTATCGTATTCATACAGGACCCTATAAAAATGTCAGTATCGACTTACAACAAGCCATCCAAGAACTAAAACTAACGCCCAAAATTCAACTAAAAGGGGCAAAAGAAATCATCATTTTGGGTCCCTTTGATACCATCGCCAAAAGTGAAGAAATCAAGTCGTACTTTGAAAAAAGAGGTTTCAAATCCAAAATTGTACCTTACTACAATGGCGAACCCAAAAAAATAAGTATTCAACAACTCAAAAAGGACGGACATCAATAGTCCTTCATTCAAAATAATCAAATGATTTTACCTTTATTCCCATTAAACTTGGTGTGTTTTCCGACTGAAAATGTCAATCTACACATCTTCGAACCACGCTACAAACAACTCATCAATGAATCGTGGGAAAACGATACCACTTTCGGTATTCCTGCCTATATTGATAACAAACTAATGCCCATTGGTACAGAGATCAAGGTCAAAGAAATTGTCAATGTTTCGCCCGATGGAGAAATGGACATCAAGACCAAAGGGATTCGTACTTTTGAAATTTTAGAGTTTCATCAAACTTTACCCGACAAATTATATGCTGGTGGAAGCATCTCTTTTCGAGAAGACATCGACAATCCAGATGCAGAGTTACAAGAACAGATTCAAGAGCGTTTACAGAATCTCTATGTACAATTAGGAGTCGTCAAAGAACTTAACTATCAACGTACTTTCGATATTGCCCACTATGTCGGTCTCACCATTCAAGAAGAATATCGATTACTACAAACAGATAATGAAAAGGATCGTCAAGTCTTACTCATCAATCATTTAGACCGTATCATTCCTGCCATTATTCGTGCCAAAAAGATTCGAGAGCGTATGCAAATGAATGGACATTTCAAAAACTTAGACAAGTTGGATATTTAGAAAAGAGTGACAGGTTTATAGTGACGAGTGACTTTTCCTATCTATTGTGATTTTGATTTTTAGGAGCGAAAGGTTGAGTGCTTCGTCGTAACAGAAAGTCCCGCTATCCGTTCTCATCCCCCTTGTAGAGCAAATTCATGAATTTACTCTACAAGGGGGATACCACTACTATCGGGGCTATCTTTGAAAGGATAGAACGTTTCACAAACTGAACCATTTTAGAATTTAGAGATTAAAAATTAGAATTTAGTCCATTCGGGGCTGACTACACCCCACAACAACTTTTATATTTCTTACCACTTCCACATGGACACGCAACATT
>JAHDBB010000017.1:0-16206 GCA_020630635.1 Chitinophagales bacterium | reverse complement strand
ATAGAACTATACTCATAGAAGCAAGTTAGCATGTTTTACTTTAAGTTTTGAATCTCTCAGTATATTTTTTTTTGCGTGAAAGCACAGTTATCACCATTAAGTCTAGTAAATTGTTAACTACTTTATACATTATTAGGACAGTTAAGATATTATTTTCACTTTTAACATTAAAACCCAAATAAATATAAATTTATTTCACTACATTAGTGTATTATTGTTCATTTAAAAACTTATTTTATCATGAAGAAAATTCAAAAGAAGTTGGTTTTGAAGAAAAAAACCATTGCTCAATTAACGGGCTTTACTATTGGGAATCCTCATAGAATCAATGGTGGGAAAACTTATTGGAATTGTACTTACTATATTTGTCCAATGACAGATGATTGTCCGACACAGGGACCTTGTGCGACGACTAATATGTAAAATTTTAAAGTATCAGGATTTTTCAATTCTGATACTTTTGTTTTTATAGTGGAAATCAAAGTTTTGGAATCTTTCCGTGCTGTCCTTTCAAAAATAGCCCCGATAGAAGTGGTATGCTAAACGCAGCATGGGCTAAAAGGTTTTGGGAAGGTTTTTAGCATAAGAACGGATAGCGGGACTTTCTATGACGATGAAAGAAAAATCGTTCGCTCCAAAAAGAAAAAACAAAAATGAACTGCATTTATAATTAATCATTCAACATTATCCTATCCTTTTCTCCTAAAATAAAAAAAACAACTTCCTCTTTACAGAAAAAGTTGTTATAACAAAGTTGTTGCTCTTCATTTAGTAGAATCGTATGTAGATGTTGCGTATTTATTTGGGAATGGAAAAGAAGACCGTACAACCTTGATTGACTTCGGATTCTATCCATATTTTTCCGTGTAAACCAGAAATAATTTTTTGGCAAATGCTGAGTCCGATACCATTGCCTTGATTGTCTTTTTTTGCATTTAGACAATGGAATAATTTAAAGGCTTTGTTACAATAACTGCTCGGCATTCCTTTGCCATTATCTTGTACGGAAAAAATGTAATCGTGTTGCTCACTTTTGACTTTTATATCAATGATTGGAGGCTGATTATTTCTAAATTTGATGGAATTATCAATGAGTTGCTCAAAAAGTTGAACTATCTCGTTATAAGAAGCTAAAACCGTCGGCAGGTTTTCTGCGTTTATAGTTACTTTATGCTTTTGAATATCTGCCGCCAAGTTATTGTTGACAACTTGTAAGACCTCATTCAAATCAACTTTTTTGAGATGAGCATCGGGCATTTTTAGCTCACAGTATCGCATCAAGTCCTTGAGTAAAGCATCCATTTGAACGACTCCCTCTAAAACAAACTTCATATACTCTTGCTCATCATTGTCTAGGCTTTCATCCAAGCTGTGTTTGAGTAATTGGGTAAAACTTCCAATGGAACGCAAAGGCTGTTTGAGGTCGTGCGCTGCGGTATAGGCTAAACGCATAAACTCTTCGTTGGCTTGTTGGAGTTGCTCATTTTGTAACTCAATGTACCGTTTCTTGGCCAATAAATCTTCTTGTAACTCATTGCGTTTACGGAGTAAATTAATTTCTCTTTCGTGAATTAATTGCTTGGCACGTTTGGTCAATTGAGTAGCCAGTCGTTCTTTCTCTTGTTGTTCACTATAAGCTGACCAGCGTGTTTCCGCCATCTTTCGGCTGTATTTTAAAGCTTCCCGATAGCTTCCATTGTTTTCATAAATATTGACCAATGCCTCGTAAGCGGCTTCCAGATTGGCATAATCTTTTTCTTGCTCAAAATTTTGGATAGATTGTTTAATGTATTGGGTGGCTTCCATAATCCTGTTTTCAATAATATGAATTGATGAAAAAGTCTTTAGAATTTCACCCGATAGCTCGCTATCACCCATTTGTTCTGCTTGTACGAGAGCTTCCGTCATAAATAACTTGCCTTTGTCCTCATTGCCTTCGCTAAAATAAAGGCAGCCCATTCTATATAACACTTTAGAGGCCGTTCTTAATAAGCCTCTGGTGTTGGCAATATCAAAAGCCTTATTGAGATAAAGCAAAGCATCTTCTGTCTTGCGTTGTTGATGATAACAATCTGCCAGCATCGCATAAATATTAACCAATTGGCGTGGGTTGCTGATTAGTTCAAAAACTTCGATGGTTGGCTCTATCTCTTTTTTGGCTTTTTCGTATTTATAAAGTTCAAAATAAAGGCTACTTAGATTGACTCGGCTCAATGCTTCTAAGGTGGGGTTTTCGAGAACGTTGGCACAAATCCAATGCACTTTGCTATAATACTGTAATGCTTTTTTATAATCGTTGAGTGCTTGATAAACTTTGGCAATACCCATATAAATAAAAACAAGATCGTTGTCTTCTTTGGCTAATGCTAAGGCTTCCATAAACACATCGGTGGCTTTGGAATAAGCCCCTTTGATTAGAAGTAAATGCCCTATGGCGGTAAACAATTTGATTTCTAGGTAATCGCCTCCTTCACTCAATAAAGCTAAATTGAAATGTCGTTCAGCTTTATCGTAAGTGCGTTTTTCTAATGCTTGAATGCCTGCTTGAAATTCATTGAAAGCAGTGGTATTTCTAATAGACTCTTCTACAGATTCGACAAAAAATGGAAGGTAAACTTGCTGAAATGGCTGAAAATTTTCGTAATCAAATCCAAATAGTTTGGTAGCATGTTCTTTATTCGATTTTTTGTTATTGATCTGCATCATAAAAAGTAATGTCATTGTTGTGTTGTTGTCCTATGTTTTAACTAATTTTTTCTTCTGTTTTAACCTTAAAAAAATCAAGCCTACTGATATGTTATTAGTCTATTACTGGAGTTTGTATTATGTATAGACAAACCTCGCTCTCTTCATAACTGTTTAGCTACAAATACAACTGTTGCCCATAAATAAAGATGAAGAATATTTTTTAGTGGAGGAAACATTTTCAAACAATCAAAGAAGGGATTTCTTGGACTATTCAAAAATCATAAATGCACTATAATTATTGGTAGGTTGTTGAAAGGTGTATACAAAATCGTTAAAAATTATATATTCAAAAGTATTTGAAGTACTTATTTTCACGACAATTATTTATACGCAAATTTTAAATATTTGTTTCTAAAAAAATAATATACCTACTATTTCTAACTGTCTATTACCTGCATACAAACCATTGATTATCAAAAACTTATTACTACCTATCAACAGCTAAAAACAGTTTCAATCATTTTCATTTTTCTGTTACAAAAATACAAATCGACCTAACTAAAAATATTATTTTTAATATGCCAAACATTTATATTTTTAAAATAAATCATTTTTCAAAATGAACAGAAGATGGTTCGGATCATTTATCAATAACTAATAAGAAGGATAGTTTATTGTATATTTATTTTAATTATTAGGAGCGAAGGGTTGGGTACACTGTCGTAATGGAAAGTCCCGCTATCCGTTCTTATTCGTGTGGCTAACGTTTTTCTAAGCCAACGCTTCGACACGAATACCACTTCTATCGGGGCTAGTTGGAAAGGTCTTAACGTTTATGCATATAGGGACGATGGAACGCTTTTTTTATTCAGGACACAATTGGAAAATCTCGTCCCTTACATCATTTTCTTCTGGCACTAAGCAGTACTTGCCTTAACCAATTAGACCCGATAGTAGTGGTATGAATGTACAAGCGTTGGCTGCCTAAAATCTGGCTGCATTCATAGGAACGGATAGCGGGGAGGCTTGTCACGACGAAGCGACTTCTGTTCTCTCCTAATCAGCTATCAAAGTAAGCGTATTGTTTTTGTTCGAGATTAATAAGATTTAAAATCCAATCTCTACTTGTCCTGTTTTGGCTTTATTGACAAACCAAGCATCAAAATCTGTCAATTGGACAACGCCGTCCAAATTGGCATCAATAGATTGATAAGTATTGATGATGGCAGGCGTTTGTTTCCACAAATCAAAATCCGTCAATTGTATAATTCCATCATGATTGAAGTCTCCAGCAAACATGACGGCTCGACCGTCTGTCATGGTTTTCATCTGAAAAACGCCCATTGCTTGATTTATATCTGTTGTAAAATCATAGGTGACATTGCTGCTTTTTTCAAAAGAAATAGCACTCATCACATCTAAATGATTTCGATGTCTCACGACAAAATAATAAGATTCTCCATCTTCTAAATTAAAGAAAATCGGCAATGAATTTCCGTCAACTCCTTTAATACTTCCATCTTTCATTAATAACGCCGCCTGTTGTTCGACCATCGTGGTTCCTTTACCTTGATTAGGACTTGTATTCGGTGTTCCACTCCTTGCCTCCACCAATACCCAATCGACCATATCAGTAGGAAAGCTAGTGAGACTTTCTGTTCCTGTATAATGGTAAGGTGCTTGATGATAGGGTTGTGTCAAAGGCACTAAGTTGGCATCATTTAGAAAAGTATGCATTTCATCTTGACCATCCAAGTAATTGGCTTCTAACAATATTCGTAAATCTACTTGGGTATTGAACATGTTTTCGCAAGCATCGGGAATACCGTTGCCATCTATATCGACGGTATCATCTCCCCCTAAACAAAGATCCATATCATCACAAACGCCATCATTGTCACTATCATTTAAAGCATCGTTGGGACAAACATCACAGACATCAGGAATACCATCTGTATCTGTATCCATATTATCATCTCCTCCTAAACAAATATCTATATCGTCACAAACGCCATCATTATCACTATCATTCAAGGCATCATTAGGACAGTTATCACAAGCATCTCCAATTCCATCACCATCTGTATCCAATTGCAAATTATTGGCAAGATTTAAACAGTTGTCACTTATATCACAAATACCGTCGGCATCATCATCAATACAACTGCTTTGACTGTCTATAAAAATCATATACTCTTCTACTTCTCCATTGGCAAAAGTACCACAAACATTATCACTTACATCATCCCTCATACTAATCCGCATACGAGCTGGACCCAAGTTTGCGTTGATAGGTACACCAATCATGCCACTAATGGCCGTATTACTAGGAGTAGAGGACGCTAGCACCATTTCATTACTGGTAAAAGAACCATCTTGATCAAAGTCAATCCAAACTTGCCAGTACTCATCTCGACTGACTCCCCAAAATCCAGGGGTTAAAGCCACAGGATAATTTTGTCCTTGAATCAAATTGGTTGAGATATTGGTAAAATCACCGTATCCATTATCATTACCAGAAGTACAATTAATCGTATTCAATGAAACGGTCTCTATCCATTCATTTCCACTATTATTTGACTGTAATGAGCAATGTTTAATATTAATAGTATAATCTTCTGCTTCTCCATACTGAAAATCACCACAAGGTGCAGGTTCATTCAAATACCGCATAATCACTCGCATACGTGTCAAACCCAATTTTGCATCCATCGGTACATTGATATTGGCTACAACGGTATCTGTACTTAGTGGAGAAATAGAAGCTTCTCCAACATCTAAAAAATCACCATCCTGATTAAAATCTATTCCAACATACCAATGTTCACTATAAGCAGTACCAGCAAATCCAGGATACAAAGAAATAGAATAGGTAGAGCCTTTTTCTAAATCAGTAGAAAGATAGGTAAAGTCTGCATACCCTTCATTATCACCAGAAGTATGATTAATATCTCCCAAAACAACCTTATCAATCCATTCATCAGGTGTTCCTCCTTGTACATCACAATAGGAAATATCACTGGTTGTAAAACTAAAGATAGAAGAATAAGCACTTGCCCCACACATATTAAATGCTTGAACTCGCCAATAGTAAGTGGTATTGATGTCCAACAAAGAGGCAGAAGGATTATAAGAAAAAGTGGTGAGTCCAGTAGCCGTTTCCATAACATTACTAAAAGAAATATCTGAAGCAATCTCTAAAGTATATTGTTCTGCTCCTGTCACCATTCCCCAACTCATAGTAGGGATATAACTAATATCAGTACTTCCATCACTAGGAAGATACAAGTTGGGAGTAGATAAAATTGATTCTTCAACTATCACCTCTACTTGCGTTTCTTGTTCAGTTATCCCGTCTGACGCAGCAATGTCTAGTGTATAATTCCCAGCGTTTATTCCTGCCAAATTCGCAACCGTCATCACAACCGTCGCAGGAGGAACGACAGAGGAGGGAGAAAAGGAAACAGTTGAACCTACTGGCTCACCACTTGCAGATAAAGTAACTACATTATTAAACCCTAAAGTTTGCCCAACTTCTACTAAATATTGGACATTATTAGGCGGACAGACACTTTGTTGATAAGGTGTTGCTAAAAGATAAGAACCCGATGTTGTCGGTGGAACTATCTGAAAATTTTCATTAGAAATATCAAAAAATACGTTGTTGTGACATTGTATGCGTATGCGTGCTTCATTGGTCAAGTGAAAAGGTATCACTACTTCATGACTTCCATCATTGGGTACATTGATCGCCAAATCTATCGGATAGGTATAACCTCCATCAATAGACAATAAAATATCCACATTGGCACAACTCACTGGTGGCATATCGGTATTCGCTACATCCCACAAAATGGTTTGCATACTGTTGGCTTCCCAAGCTAAGTTACTATTGGGCATCGTCACCAAAAAGGGTCCGCTATTACCAGAGACCGTTACATCTATTTCATCAGAAACATAACAACCTCCGATACCTGTTTGACCATTGTCTCTTGCTGTCAAACGAAAAGTCATATTTCGTCCAACCGAAGAAAGAATCTCACCTGTTGTTTGTTGATTGTTAATAATATCGTTCAGTTGTGGAAAATAACGAATGGGATCAGGCGTAGGTGGAAAACTTCTAAACAAAGGAGCGGAACTTACAGTAGGATCATCTGGTGGACCTCCTTGTCCCAAATCAAACTGTTCCCAACAATAAGTAAGCATATCACCATCTACATCATTACCACTTCCTGTTAATATAAAAGGGGTTTCTTTTGGAATCACATAATCATTTCCTGCATCCACAGTTGGAGCATTATTATTAATAGGTAAGTAAGTAGGACACCCATTACCCAAACCATTGGTTGTATAATTGCTAATACTTTGTAAACTCACAATATGAAAATAATCATCCGTTCCACTTCCTATATTATGAGGCGCACATAATCCTTGATAAGCCATAATGGTCGTTCCACTTCCTGGCTCATAAGCTGATCCTGGACTCCTTTGATTATAACAATTGAATGATTCTGAATTAAAAGTGTGATTGGCTCCAAATTGATGACCCATTTCATGACAAATATAATTGACATCATAAGGGTCTCCAATAGGATTGGGAATACCTGAAGCTCCCAATGCCTTATATCCTGTACGACAAGTAGCATATACATTAGCCACACCTCCAAAATTTTCTGTTGAAAAAACATGCCCTATATCATAATTGGCATCGCCAATCACGGCATCTAAATTTGTTTGATTCTGATTAGCCACTACACCTGCTGTATTATCAATAGGATAAGAATAAGGGTCTGTTGTGGGATTGGTATAAATAATATCATCATTATTGGCAACCAGTTCTAAACGCAACGCCAATTCTCGTTCAAAAACACTATTCACCCGATTCATAGTTGTCACGATGGCTGCTAATGCATCCGCTTTAGTCCCTCCATGATAAGCTGTATATTCACCTGTAGCAGCTACTGCCACTCGATAAACCCTCAAAAAACCATCAGCTCCCGACTTTTCAAAATCATTGACAGGTCCTTTAGTATCCCCAGTTACATCACTTTTAGGTTTTTCTTCTTCCTCCAAAGTTTCACAAACAAAAGAGGACAAATTATCACTCTTTTGTGCCAAAAAATCTTTTTTATAATAAACTTGATATTGATTATCTTCCAAAGAATGTGGATCAATAAAGACCTCTCCAGTTGAGTGAAAGATAATGGCATGAAAGCCTTTAGGAGTCCAATCACAACGCATAGAAATGGCTGGATTCTTTAGACTTTTTCCCCAATAAGTTTGAATTTCTGGATATTTTGCAGCCAAGTCCTCATGCATAATGGGAGCATTGAACAAAGAAAAGGCTTCAAGACGACCATCTGGCAATGGTAAGAGAATCTGTGTGATTGAAGGAGAAATTTCTTCTTCCAAAGGAGCTTGTAAAAGGTAAGTATTTAAAGCAATAGGATCTAATTCCCAAATTGAACCTAAAAAGGATGTTTTTTGTACTGATGGATCTTTATGTTTATGAAACACTTTATTCCATAGGGGAATAGACTGTGCCGACACAGTCATAGAAAGGAGAACCCAAATCCCCCCTAAAAAGTAAATAAATGACTTCATAAACTAGTTTGATTTTAATGTTGTTCTAGGCATCAATATAGAGCAATGATATAGCTATCCCCTAGTGGGGAGAGAACTTTACATTATAAAAAAACCAGTAATAGCTTAGGTTAAGTAATAGTTTAGGAAGGTTTAGTTTTACCCAAGTAATTTATTTTGAGTGTTCAAATATAATGTAAAAAAAACGATTTTCCCAAAATGAGACCCAAAAACCAAATTGGGAATACATATCATTGCCGTTATACCGACTCTTTTTAATATTATTTGTCACTTTTCAATTTTATTTTATCTAATATTCAGATAATTTGAAGATTGATAAAACAAATCTAATGGGAAAGTCTCAAAAACAAATGATTTCAGACAACCATCCAAATGATTTTAACCACACAACATTTTATCAAAGAACGCCAGATATTACACACCTCTTTCATATAGAATCTAATTATAAAAAGGCTTTTCACAAAAAGTTCCTATCTTTGCACCCTTAATATAAAAATATGGCATATTCAATCAATCACCTTAGAGAATTAGAATCAGAAGCGATCTTTGTGATTCGTGAAGTAGCTGCACAATTTGAAAACCCCGCTCTCCTTTTTTCGGGTGGGAAAGACTCAATTGTCATGACTCATTTGGCTCGAAAAGCCTTTTATCCTGGAAAAATTCCTTTTCCTTTGGTTCATATAGATACTGGACACAACTTTCCAGAAACTATTGAGTTTAGAGATAATCTAGTCGCTAAAATTGGTGCTAAACTGATTGTTGGCTCTGTTCAAGAAGCCATTGACAAAGGCTTAGTTGTAGAAGAAAAAGGATACAATGCCTTAAGAAATGGCTTACAAACTCCTGTGTTGCTCGAAACCATCGAATCCAATAAGTTTGATGCTTGTTTAGGAGGCGCAAGAAGAGACGAAGAGAAGGCAAGAGCCAAAGAGCGTTTTTTCTCTCACAGAGATGAGTTTGGTCAATGGGATCCCAAAAACCAAAGACCCGAATTATGGAATCTTTTCAATGGTCACAAAAACGTTGGTGAGAACTTCCGAGTATTTCCATTAAGCAATTGGACCGAGTTAGATGTATGGCAATACATTGCGATCGAAGACATTGATATTCCAAAACTTTATTTTTCACACCAAAGAGAATGTGTGATCAGAGATGGAGTCATTCTAGGCAATACCGAGTTTTTAAAGTTGCGTCCTGAAGAAAAAACAGAAATGATGTCGGTGCGTTTCCGTACATTAGGAGATGCCACCTGCACAGGAGCTGTGACTTCCGAAGCTTCTTCCATAGAAGCCATTGTACAAGAAGTCGCTGCCACCCGTATGACCGAAAGAGGCGGAAGAGCAGATGACAAGCGTTCTGAAACATCTATGGAAGACCGCAAAAAACAAGGTTATTTCTAAATTATTGGAAGATTTTTAGGAGCGAACAGTTCATCGCTTCGTCGCAAAGGAAAGTCCCGCTATCCGTTCTCATTCGTGTTGCCAACGTTTTTTGAAGCCAACGCTTCCACACGAATACCACTACTATCGGGGCTAAATAGCTATGACACAACGCTCTACAAGCTGAACCGTTTTAGAATTTAAAGACTAGAATTTAATCCACTTGGGGCTAAAAGGTCGTCCCTTATGGGCAAATGGACCACATTCGTGACAAGAAATTAATAAATGAGCATTGTAGGAACAGTTTGCAACTGTTCTCACGTCTGAACCTCAATATTAGTTTCTAATGCCTATATCAATAAGAAGTCACCAATCACAAAAATTCGTGTATTCGTGGCAAAAATCACAGAAGAACCGCACTATTGACTATCGACTGCGAACGATGGACTAATTTAGCAACAACCCAAAAAGCTATTAAATCAATAAAAATATGAGTTTCAATCAAGAAGATTATTTAAATATGGAACTGCTTCGCTTTACAACAGCGGGCAGCGTTGATGATGGAAAAAGTACCCTAATAGGGCGCTTACTATACGATAGCAAATCCATCTTTGAAGATACTTATGAAGCCGTCAAACGTTCTAGCGAAAGACGGGGTGACGAAAACATCAACCTTGCTTTGGTAACAGACGGACTCAAAGCAGAAAGAGAACAAGGAATCACCATTGATGTTGCTTACCGTTATTTCTCTACTCCCAAACGTAAGTTTATCATTGCCGATACACCTGGACACATTCAATATACAAGAAATATGGTAACAGGTGCTTCTACTGCCAATCTTGCCCTTATCATGATTGATGCCCGTAATGGTATCGTAGAACAAACCAAAAGACATTCTTTGATTGCTACCTTGTTAGGTATTCCACACATTGTCATCTGTATCAATAAAATGGACTTGGTGGATTATAGTGAAGAAGCCTATGAAAAAATCAGAAAGGATTATAAAGACTTTGCGACCAAACTCAATATCAAAGACATTCGCTTTATTCCTGTAAGTGCTTTGGTAGGCGATAACATTGTCAATCGCTCAACCAACATGGATTGGTACAATGGTCCAACCTTACTTTACTTATTGGAGCATATCTACATCGCAAGTGATCACAATCACAGAGATTCTCGCTTCCCTATCCAATATGTCATCCGTCCGCACTCTAATGAACATCACGATTATCGAGGCTATGCAGGTCGAGTAGGTGGTGGAGCTTTCCGCATTGGTGACACCGTTATGGCTTTACCTTCAGGCTTTACCTCCAAAATCAAGTCCATCCAAATGGGAGATGAGTCTTTACAAGAAGCCTATGCCCCCATGTCAGTTGCCATCACATTGGAAGACGAAATAGATATTAGTAGAGGGGATATGTTGGTCAAAGAAGACAATGTACCTTATCAAGCACAAGATTTGGAAGTATTGGTCTGCTGGATGAATGAAAAACCCATCCAATTAAATGGCAAATATCGTTTGATTCATTCTACCAAACAAGCTCGGTGTATTGTCAAAGACATCAAGTACAAAATGAACATCAATACATTGAGTCGAGTCACAGAAGATTCAACCATTGGTTTAAATGATATTGGGCGTATCAGTATTCGTACCACGACTCCTTTATTTTATGATTCTTACCGAAGAAATCGAAATACAGGAAGTCTTATCTTAATTGATGAGGCAACCAATGTAACAGTGGGTGCTTGTATGGTATTGGGAGAATCTTCATAGATGGTTTTTAATCAAAAAAAAATTAGTGAAAGGTGGAAAAGCGCAAGGCTTTTCCGCCTTTTTTTACATTACTATGACTGTTCAAACCATTTTTTAATGACTTTGGATAAATAGACGACATTTCACCAGCTTTTAATAAATTGATAGCCAACCTTTTGCAGTTTTTATACGTGATTATATTGGGGTAGTAGGATTCGGTTCTATTACTTGATTTCAAAATTCTAAAACAGCTTATTGTGTGAGAAATAGAGACCTTTCAAAATAGCTCCAAATGGATTAAATTCTAATTTTTTAATCTCTAATTTCTAAAATGGTTCAATTTGTAAGGCGTTCTGTCCCTTCAAAAATAGCCCCGATAGGAGTGGTATTCGTGTAGAAGCGTTGGCTGCCTAAAACAAGGCGACACGAATAAGAACGGATAGCGGGACTTTCTATCACGACGAAGTACAGAACCCTTCGCTCCTAAAAAAGAAAGATTCCAACTAATAGAAATGCCTATTTGTCTTTATCTATTAGATAGTGTGCCATTCAAGCAGCATCTGAATCAAAAAACCTCTCATATAAAAGAAAAGACGCTACAATCACATTGAATTTTGAAGGATAATTCTTAAATTGCAGATTATTTTAATTAAACTACAAATCATTTGTTCATAAAAATTTTTCAATATGAAAAAAATTCTACTATTTATTTTTTTAATAGTGGCAAGTATGAGCCTTCAAGCTCAAAAATCACTCAGTATCCAGTCTTCTTCGGCTAATGGATGGAGTGAAAAAGAAGCTATTAAAATCCAAGATGCTAAAGTTGCAGAACAGGGACATCTAGCACTGCCCGCAACTGGTGATAAATCTAGTGCTGTTTTTGAAAACTCTGTAGAGTTGGGTTCAGCAGGAAACCTTTACACCATCTTGAGAGAGATGTCTAATATGGTAGATGCGAGCCAAGATTTAAATACGGTTGTATTCTTACACCGTTGTAATCCATTTATTTTTCCAGATGAAACGACTGCACAGTATCGTTATGATATTTCTACAGATGGTGGTCAAACATTTGAGTTAAATCTCGGTCCATTGAGTACTTTTGCTGATAATGGTTCTGGTGATAACAGAAGAGCTCGTTATCCTCAAGTAGCTTTATATGACAATGGTTCTCTTGATAACTCTTACCTTACTTACATGGGAGCAACACACAATGGTGTAGATGCTTTCCCTTGGGATGGAACCACTTGGGGAGTTGCTCGTTTGGACAATGAGCCAAGTACTTTCACTACACATGTAGGTGTTTGGAATGAGGGTAATGTGGTAATTCCTAACTCTTATGTAGAAGGATTACCTGGTGAGTTCTGGGCAAATGATGTTGCCAATGCTGCACAAAGTAGTGTTGATGGAGACATCATTTTGTACAAAGGAACTTTTAACGCAGAAACCAACGACTTAGAATGGGAAATCTATCAAATCATTGAACACTTTTATGATGTTTCTGATAGCGATGGCGAACCATTCACACCTAATACTGTTCCTTCTATCGGATTTAGCCCAGATGGAATGATTGGTTATATGGTAACAATGTCAGATGGTATCTTAGAAGGATATGGTCCTGGTGTACGTGCGCCTTACTACTGGAAAACAGTAGATGGTGGGGTTACTTGGGATGGTCCAAATATCGTTGATATGAGAAACTTTGACGGATTCATGCAAGATGATTATTCTGGCTTGGATGATGGTGCGGGCAATATCATTGAAAGTAGCCCAACTTGTGGTTTCTATAGTGGTGATATTACAGTTGATGCCAATGGCGATATGCACATGATTGGTTTAGTAACGGTTCAAGCAATTGATGATGTAACCAACATGCCTGCTGACTATAGTATTTATACAGCGGCTGGATTCTTGGAAGTTGCGAATATTACACACTCTCACTCAGATGGTAGCTGGAAAATCGTTCGTTTTGAAGATGGTATCAATTCAAGCTTACAAGTGGTATCTGACACAGTAGTTGGTTCTG
Source organism: Chitinophagales bacterium (assembly GCA_020630635.1). Lineage (GTDB taxonomy): Bacteria > Bacteroidota > Bacteroidia > Chitinophagales > UBA2359 > JAHDBB01. The sequence goes on along the minus strand of JAHDBB010000017.1, from coordinate 2,759 downwards.
CTAGCTTCACGAATGGTCCAAGATTACAAATTAGCCGTAGTGCAGATGCAACTAAAGTATTCTTACACTGGCTAGATTCTGATCCTGCTTTATCTGCTGGTTTAGAAAACTCTTCTAGAGATCTTAAAGGGGTCGGTTATGATGTAACAACTGGCTTGAGTACAGCAGTTAAAAACTTTACTGCATCAGAAGTGGATTGGGCTGGTAATGCCATCTATGCAGCTATCTCACCTAACTCTATCGTAGATGGTACGACTCACAAAGTACCAACAGTATTCACAGAGTTATTTGATCCAACCATCGTAGATGTTGATTTAACAGAAACTTTCTTCCACTACTATCAAGGTGCTACTTTTGACAATGCAGAATTTACAGTACCAACGGTTGTTTCTAACTACAATGCTGCTCCTCCAACTCTTACAGCTATCAACCAAACTCCAATGGGTCAATTGGGACGTTCTTTCACTTTAGAAGGTCTTGATCCTGATTTTATTCATACAGTTACTTGGGACTTTGGTGATGGTGCAACTGGTGAAGGTATCGAAACAGACCACACTTACCCTAATGCAGATGCAACTTACACAGTGACTGCTTGTGGTGTAAACTATGACGGTGAAACTTGTGTAACAGCAGAAGTCGTTATCGAAACGGTTGTAGATACAGAACCTCCTGTTATTACGGTAGAAGAAGAAATCACAATCGAAGGTGGATTGGATGAAGAGTTTGAACTTCCTGAATTTTCTGCTACGGATAATGTAGACGGTGACATTACGGGAAATGTTGTGGTAGAAGGTGAGTATGACCCAACTATGGTTGGTACTTATACCATCACTTACACCGTAGTGGATGGTGTAGGTAATCCAACTACTGTAACTCAGACTATTAACGTTGTAGATACAACAGATCCAGAAATCGAAGCAACTAGTACTGAAAGAGATCTTTGTTTAGGTGATGATTTACCTGATGTAACGACTCTTTTTGAAATCGAAGATAACTTCATTGATCCAGATTCTGATTTCTCTGAGTGGATCCAATACGATCAAGCTACTGATATTTCTACAGTTGGAGAAGTTGAGGTTGAATATACACCTGTTGACCCAAGTGGTAATATGGGAGAGTCTGTAACCATCACTTATACTGTTTGTGCTTGTGATGCAGAAGGCGAATGTGTAGAAGAAGGTGATACTACTAGCATCGAAGATGTTAAATTAGCCAATGCTATCACATTACTTCCAAATCCAACAACAGGCATCGTTAACTTAAATGTTAGTGATATGACTGGTAAATTTACAGTAGAAGTATTCGATATTCAAGGTAAGCAAATCGTTGCTTCTCAAGAGTTCGGAACAAGCACAGTTACTATTGATTTAACCAACGCAACTCCAGGTATGTACTTTGTACAAGTAACTTCTGAAAACGCTACGGCTGTTAAGCGTGTAGTTGTTGAATAAGACACATTGAACTAAGTTTGATATACAAAGCCGTTCTGTCCATTGGGCAGAACGGCTTTTTTATTTTTCAAGATACTTCCTTTCCATATTTCAAAATCAACTCCGCTGTTCGTCGAGATGCTCCCCCACTTCCCAGTATAGTTTTCAACTCCTGATAACCTTTATGTATTTTCTTTTGATACGACTCATCAAATAATAAACGCAGTTCTTCCAATAGATTTTGTTCCGTAAAATCTTCTTGTATCAATTCCTTGACCAAAGGACGATCTAAAATCAAGTTGACTAACGAAATGTATTTAACTTTGACCAATCGTTTACCCAACGCATAAGACAACGGATTTCCTTTATAACAAACCACTTGTGGCACGCCAAATAAGGCTGTTTCCAAAGTCGCTGTTCCCGATGTCACCAAAGCGACTTCAGCTCTTTGCAACAAAGAGTAGGTTTGATTATAGATCAACTTCACATTGGTTCCCCGCCTAATAAAGCTTTGATAAAAAGTCAAGTCCATAGCTCCTGCTATCACAAATTGATATTCGGGAAAATGTTTAACCATTTCTAACATGATTGGCAACATCTTCCGAATTTCTTGTTTGCGACTTCCTGGCAATAAGGCAATAATAGGCTGGTTGGATAGCTTATTTTGGACATAAAAATTTTGAGAGATGGGCGCATATTCGATGGCATCCAACAAAGGATGCCCCACAAAATCAACCTCAAAATCCCATTCTTTATAAAAGTCTTTTTCAAAAGGTAAGATCACAAAAAGTTTATCGACTCGCTTTTTAATTTTATGAACCCGTCCCGTATTCCAAGCCCATATTTGCGGTGAAATGTAATAATAAACAGGCAAGTTATTTTCTTTTGCAAACTGTGCAATTCTCAAATTAAATCCAGGATAGTCTATCAATATCAAAAAATCAGGTCGATAGGCTAAAATATCTTTCTTGCATTCATCCAAAAAGCGCAAGATGGTTCGCAAGTTTTTCACCACTTCCACAAATCCCATAAACGCTGTATTTCGATAATGTTCGACCAGTTTAGTTTCAGCCGCCTTTTCCATCAAATACCCTCCCCAACAACGAAACACCGCCTCTGCATCCAGCTTTTTCAATTCCTTTATCAAATTTGACCCATGTAAATCTCCCGAAGCCTCTCCTGCAATGACATAATATTTCATTGTTTACTTTTTCTATTCTTTTATATTTCTTTTTGGAGCGAAAGGTTCGTCTTTCATCGCAATGGAAAGTCCCGCTATCCGTTCTTATCGCTGTCGCTAGGCTCTACCGCAAGTCTTTTCGACTTGTG
>JAHDBB010000520.1 GCA_020630635.1 Chitinophagales bacterium | reverse complement strand
TAATAACCGTTCTCTCCTAAAAAAATGGAGATTCTGAACTAAAAGCCTAAAAATTGCAAACAGATTACTTTTTACATATTCCTTCCGTATCTTTATCCAAAAATTTACGGTATGTCTAAAAAATATGTCTTAGCACTCGATCAAGGAACCACCAGTTCCCGTGCAATATTGTTTGATAAAACGGGCAAAATTGTCGGAGTTGCCCAAAAAGAGTTTACACAGATTTTTCCGCAACCAGGTTGGGTAGAACACAATCCAATGGAAATTTGGGATACACAGCTTTTGGTCGCTCGTCAGGTGTTGGCACAAAATGGGGTCAAAGCAGATGAAATTTCGGCTATTGGAATTACCAATCAACGAGAAACAACCGTCGTTTGGGACAAAAGCAATGGTGAACCTATCCATAATGCGCTTGTATGGCAGGACAGACGAACTGCGCCCATTTGCGACCAACTCAAAAAGGATGGACACGAAGACTATATTCGTCAAAATACAGGACTCGTAGCAGATGCTTATTTTTCGGGTACAAAAGTTAAATGGTTATTGGATAATGTGGAGGGAGCAAGAGAAAGGGCTGCCAATGGAGAGCTTTGTTTTGGAACCATTGATACTTGGTTGATTTGGAAATTGACCAACGGAGCCGTTCATGCGACAGATTATAGCAATGCAAGCCGTACCTTGTTGTACAATATCAAAGATTTGGCTTGGGATGCTCAAATGCTCAAAGTATTGGATGTACCAGAAAATATGCTACCTGAAGTCCGTAACTCTAGTGGAGACTTTGGACAAACCTATGCTGGCTTATTTGATACTGAAATCCCTATCTGTGGAGTAGCTGGCGACCAACAATCGGCTCTTTTTGGACAGGCTTGTTTTAAACCTGGAATGGCTAAAAACACTTATGGTACTGGTTGCTTTATGTTGATGAATACGGGAACGGAAATGATTCCTTCAACCAATGGCTTATTGACGACGATTGCTTGGGGATTAGACGGACAAGTAGAATATGCTTTGGAAGGAAGCGTTTTTATTGCAGGAGCAGCGATCCAATGGCTAAGAGATGGATTAAAAATCATTGATGAAGCCCCAGATTCAGAATATTTTGCCCAAAAAGTAGAGGATACAGGCGGTGTTTATGTCGTTCCTGCTTTTGCTGGTTTGGGTGCGCCTTATTGGGATATGTACGCCAAAGGTGGTATTTTTGGACTAACACGAGGAACCAGTAAAGCACATTTGATTCGAGCAACCCTACAATCATTGGCTTATCAAACTCGTGATGTTTTGAATGCGATGGAACAAGACGCAAAAATTGAATTGAACAAATTAAGAGTAGATGGTGGGGCGGCTGCCAACAACTATTTGATGCAATTCCAGTCTGATATTATTGGGACCAATGTAGAACGTCCTCAAATTATTGAAACGACGGCTTTGGGAGCAGCTTATCTAGCAGGTATGTCGAGTGGATTCTATCAAAAAAGTCAGATTGAACAAAATTGGCACATAGATCAGCAATTTGCACCTTTGATGGAAACAGAAGAAAAAGAGAAACGATATAAGAAGTGGTTGAAAGCGGTAGAACGTTGTAAGGGCTGGGATTTGGAAGATTAACAAATTCGCATTTCATTGATTAACTCAACAAAAAACGGTTATGGCAACAAGTTTTCATATTAGTCAAAGATTCTTTTTTCGAGTTTTATTGACCTTCTTTATTTTGATCTTGATGGAGGCAGCCAAACCTGGCGTTATTGTAGATTTGGCTGAAAACCTGACTTATTTTTTAAGACGGATTATTGGATTTTTTAGTGCGCTGAATTAGAAAAGGAATAGAATAACAAGCCATTCCTTACTTGATCGTTTTCAGTTGCGTTTCTAATTTTTGAGTTACCTCCTCATAGACCGTTTCATAAACTTCAGGATATTGATGATAATAATCCATCAATTCATCAAAGGATTCTTGGTTCATCCCATGTTTTTCAAAAACAAAGGTATAGAGTTCTTCCAATGAATAATTAAGCAAAGAATCTTTTTTGAGTTTATTGCTTTTGACGGCTGCTTCAGCGATATGTATTTCGACCAATAAAGGAACGGCCTTTTCTTGTGAAAGTGGAGCAGGTGGAATCTCTTGATCTACTTCTTGGGATTGACATGCGCTCAAAAAAAGCACCAGAAACAAAGCATAAAAACGAATAATGATTTTCAAATTGACTAATTTTTAATGAATCTTCAAAATTACACACAAATTTGCAAAGAGCTTCAAAACTCGTCTGCTCAATTGGTTGCCGTATCCAAAATGCGATCTGTCCAACAAATCAAAACGATGTATGAAGCAGGTCAAAGGGTTTTTGGCGAAAACCGTGTACAAGAATTGACGGAAAAACAACCACAATTACCTAACGATATTCAATGGCATCTTATTGGACATCTTCAGCGCAACAAGGTCAAATACATTGCACCTTTCGTATCCATGATTCATTCGGTAGACAGTTGGGGACTGTTGGAAGAAATCCATAAACGAGCCGAAAAAGCAGAACGGGTTATTGATTGTTTGCTACAAATTCACATTGCTCAAGAATCCAGTAAATTCGGTCTCAATGAGCTAGAACTAAATGAGCTGTTAGATAAACTCGCTCAAAATCCACTTCCCCATATTCGCTTAGTTGGTTTGATGGGAATGGCAACTTTTACAGACAATTTAGAGGAAGTCCGTTTAGAATTTCGTTATCTAAAAAAGCTCTTTGATAAAACGAAGCAAAAGTATTTTGAAGACAATGATTCCTTCAAGGAAATCTCAATGGGAATGTCGGGCGATTACAAGATTGCGATAGAAGAAGGAAGCACGATGATTCGAGTCGGTAGTTTGATTTTTAATCAATAGTTGAATAAGGAGCGAAAGGTTCTTCTTTCATCGCAACGGAAAGTCCCGCTATCCGTTCTCATTCGTGTGGCTAAGTTTTGTTAAGCCAACGCTTCCACACGAATACCACTACTATCGGGGCTAGTTCGTTGCGGTCTGGACTTCTCACAAACTGTCCAAAAAAGAACCAAAACTACGGACTATTGGCTTTCAACTATGGACTCAAAAAACTCGCTTAACAAATATAAAACTTAACCAATAAATGCGTCACCTATATATCTTATTTTTTCTATTTTCCATCATCCATAGCTCAACAGTAGTAGGACAGCTACAAGGTTCTTTTGAAGAGGCAACCCTTGCCAAAGCCCAAGAGTACGTCGAGATGCAAGACTATAAGGAGGCCATGATCTACTACAAACAATTGAGAGATGAATATCCCAATACCATCGAATATGATTATCAAGTTGCTTGGTGTCATTATCGTTTAAGGGATTACCAAAAAGCCATCAATACCGTCAATCAACTAGTAGCGATCAATCCTTTAGAACCCAAGTATTACCGTCTTTTAGGCAATGCTTATGATGTGATGGGCGAATACGAAAAAGGGGTCAACATCTTGAATACTGGTTTATTGAATTTACCCTACAATGGCGAGTTATATTTGGACTTGGGTATCATCGAAATGCTTCGGGAAAACCACGAACGAGCTTTATACAATTGGGAAAAAGGGATCAAAGCGGCTCCTTATTATGCAGATAACTACTACTGGGCAGCCAAAACCTATGCCGACTCAGACGAAAAAATATGGTCGTTGATGTATGGCGAAATGTTTTTGAACTTAGAGAGAGGTACAGAGCGTTTTTCTGAAATCAGCCGATTGGTCACTGATACCTACATCGACCTCATCAACGAAATCCCCAATACCAATCCAGCCCAAAATACCAGTAGCCTTTCTTCACAAGAACGAATCGACCGAGCGTACGATTGGTTTATGCGACAACTCAATGAAAATGGCAAAATCACGATTGAAGAAGTACCTGACAGTATCTTGGACATTAAAAGTCTCCCAATGCAAAGTGAAATGGTTTCGGGAACAGCAGGTCCTATCAAACTCAATACGTCAGATGCCAAAATTCACCTAAATCGTACACACAAAAATCAATTTTCAGAAGCCTATCTTTATGTTCTATCCATTTTACGAGACAATGGTATTTTAAATTTAAATACGGTAAGTTTCAACGAAGATGGTTCACTCAATAAATTAAAGGCTCTTAACTTTATTCGTGCCAACTTTATTGAACTATGGATGCAGCTTTTTTATCAGCAAATCCCAGTGCCTTTATTCGCTTGGCAATTTGACTTGTATGATAAAAAGATGTTTGAAGCCTACAATTATTGGTTGTTGAGTAATGGAGGAGCAGATCAGTTTATCAAATGGCAACAGGAACATGAAGCAGAGTTTAAGTTTTTCTTAGAGACGTTGATTGAGAATCCGCTTCGAGTTGATAATGATAATTATTTTGTGAGAACGGAGTATATTCAGAGGTAGTTGATAGTTACCTGTGCAAAACGAATGAAGATATTATAACTTTGGGACGAGGGGACGTTTTAAAAAGGGACGTTTCGGTTCTTTTCGTGATGAGTTTTCGATTATTTAATCATCATCGTCCCCTTACGCCACATTCGTCCCTTCGCCACAACTTCTGATGCTAAAAAGTTGCAACCTTTCAAAAATAGCCCCGATAGCAGTGGTATGCTAAATGCAGCGTTGGCTAAAAGGGTTTGCAAAGCTTTTAGCATAAGAACGAATAGCGGGACTTGCCATTGCGACGAAGTATCCCACCATTCGCTCCTAAAAAATAA
>JAHDBB010000016.1:24298-28030 GCA_020630635.1 Chitinophagales bacterium | reverse complement strand
TTGGGGAGCAATCCGATTGAAGTGACCTCTTTTTTATCGTTGTAGGGTGATGTAGCCGCTGCGACTTGGGATTCCTGTTTGTGGGTCGAAAGTCAGAACGTAGAAATATACGCCTGTGGGTAATGGCTCGTTTTGATAGCGTCCATCCCATGCATTTTCTATATGGTATTGGGATTGAGCGTATAACTCGCTGCCCCATCGGTTAAATATTTTTACGTTTGCATTTATTCCTAAGCATTCTAAGCCTACTATCTCAAATACGTCATTTGTGCCATCTCCATTGGGTGAGAAACCGTTTGGAATGAATAATTCGCAATCTAAGATTTGGATGAATACTTGGGCGGTGGTGCATAGTCCTGCTTCGTTGCAAATTTCGTAGGTAAAGACATCGCTGCCAGTAAAGCCCTCATTGGCTGAATAGTAAAAGTTGTTATTGGTTAAGGTAATCGTACCATTTTCGGGTTGACTAAAATTGGTAATTTCTATTAGTAAATCTTGTGGGTCTGAATCGTTGTTCAGCACTTCTATGAGGGAATTGTCCTCGTTAACCAAAAGACTTGTGCTATCGTTTTCAGCAATGGGGGCTTCGATTGGTTTATCTAATACATTGAGATTTACAATGGCATCATCGCAAAACTCTCCTATGCAAATCGTGTATTCAAAAAGGTCTGTCCCGATATAACCGTGATCGGGTTCATAAATAAATTCGTTGTTGACTAATACCAAATCTCCGTTTGTGGGTTGTGTCCACAACGTCAATTGAATACCTCCTTCTAATTGGGTATCGTTTTGTAAAACATCAAAATGACTTAGGTGATCTTTTTGTACAAATATTTCATCGTCATTGGCTATTACGCCCATTTCATTTTGAATGTCTAAGTAAACGGTTGCTGTATCACAATCTGTAACACACTCGTTACATACAACGTATTGGAACTCATCCAATCCTGTGAAACCGTCATTGGGTGCGTAAACAACTGTCCCACTATTGAGTAAGCTAACACTTCCATTGAGTGGTTGCATAATGCCATCGACATTGAGAATGCCTCCACAACTTTCGGTATCGTTGGCTGTGACATTGATGGCTAAACCTGTAAATTCTGCTACGATTACATAGGTATCATCTTCTGCATTGACTTGTCCGCAATCTAAGGAAATGAGGTAGTAGGAGGTTACGCAATCTTGATCGTTGAGACAAGCTGTTACTAAAACTGTATCGACTTCGCTGGAATATGAATTATACTCAAAACAAAGACCATCGGTTAAAGTATAATCAATCGTTCCTGATGGACTGGTGATCGTGTCTATCGTTGCACCTTCTGTTAATCCACAAAATTCTGCACATAAATTGATGGTTCCTGATGGTTGACACATTTCAAAGATATTGACACAAGTTTCTTCTTGAACGATGATGAAGACCGTTGCAGTTTCGCAGTCATCGTTATCATTACATATCGTATAAGTGAAATTGTCTGAACCTAGATAACCATTTGCTGGTGTGTATAATAAACCGTTGCTTGATAAACTGACGCTTCCGTTGCTTCCTTGTCCGTAATCGGTAATGGTGTAGTTTTCGCCTTGATCGTTTTCAAAGACATTGAGTAAAGTTGGTGTTTCGTAAGTAACTGTATAAACGTCATCTAAAGCCTCTAATTCAGAACATTCGCCAACCGTAATATTGACATAAGCTGTATCGCAAATACCTAAATCATCACAAGCTACTAAAGTCATTAATTCGTCTCCAACGAATGCAGGTAAAGCAGCGTATTCGACACATGGAAATTCCGATAAATTGATGCTACAATCGTAGAGTGTTTGGATACCGTAAAATTGTGGGTTGTAATCGTCTGATAAATTACAGAACTCTGGACAAATCTGTACACTTTCTAATTGTCCCATACAAACAGCGGATACATTGCTGCAAATCGGACCGTCACAAGCATTGACTTGAATCGTTATAATGCCCTCATCACATAAACCACAATCATTGCAAATTGTATAAGTGATACTTTCGGTTCCCGTGAAATTTGGATCAGGTGTAAATGAATATTGATTGCCTTCTATTACTTCAAATGTTCCTGCTGTTGCTTCTTCGATGTTGATTTCTGTTAGCGTTGTACTTTCGTTACAGACATCGTTGGATTCATCATTGAGCGTTACATTGAAACTTACACTTTCGCCTTCTGTATAAGCAAGTGTTTCGCCATTGAATGTCATACTTTCGCAATTCAATACGAGGTTATCTGTATTGGCAACGGGTTCTTCACATCCGATGTGAACGATCATAATGGATTCGGAACATAAAGGTGGGTTTTGGTCATCACATACATAGATGGTCACCGTATCTATTCCTGTCATTGCAGGTAATGAAGTATATCGTAAACAAGAGTCATTGAGTAAAACAATGTTGCAGTCGAATAGGGATTCTGATCCTGCAATAAAGGTATTGTCTCCGTCTGGGTCAATGAAATCTAAACAGAATACCGTTGGATCGACATAATCTACACAGACTTCTATGGTATCTATGAGTGGTGGATTGTTGGGTTCGTCCTCCCCTATTATATTAATATTGACCGTTCCTGTTTCTACATTGCCACAACCATCTTCTACACTGTAGATAAAACTATCTGTTCCTGTATAATCACCCTCTGGTGTGTAAAGGATGCAATCGTCTTGAATGTCAATGAACCCGTTTTCGGGATATTCAGAAACTGTCCCTATTTCTAGATCAAGTCCCTCATCGTTTTCTAAAACACAGAAGGTTTCTGGTGTGTTGGATTCGATTTCAAAATCATCATCATTGGCTATCAATTCGGTCTCTTCACAGGGATCTGGTTCACATCCGATGGTCACAACAACCACAGATTCCGAACAGGCTGGTGGTTCTTGGTCATCGCAGACTACTACTGTGACGGTATCGACTCCTGTTAGTTCGGGTAAAACAGCGTAACTAAAACATGAGTCATTTAGAATTTCTATGCTACAATCAAATAATGAGGTTAAATCTACAATGGTCGTTTCGTCTCCATCTGGATCGGTAAACTCGTGGCAGATGTCTAACTGGTCATCTACACAAACATGTAAAGTGTCTATGTTTGGTGGATTATTGGGTTCTTCTATTGGATTGATTGTAACGTCCACTAATCCTATTGTCGTATTACCACAAGAGTCTTGAACGGAATAAATGAAAATATCTATTCCTACATAATCTTCATTGGGTGTATAAATAATACAGTCATCTTGAATAGAAGCAGAACCATTTTCAGGGTCATCTACAATGGCAATTATTTCTAAATCAATTCCTTCGTCATTCTCTAGTACACAGAAGGTTTCTGGAGAATTGGCTTCGATTTCAAAATCATCGTCATTGATACTTAACTCAGCTTCTTCACATGGATCAGGTTCACAACCAATGGTCATTACCACAATAGATTCAGAGCAAGCAGGTGGTTCTTGATCGTCACATACTAATACAGTGACTGTATCTACTCCTATTTGTTGAGGTAAGATCATGTAACTGAAACAAGAATCATTTAAAATTTCAAGGCTACAATCAAACAAGGAATTTAAGTCTGTAATAACTGTGGCATCTCCATCTGGATCGGTAAACTCATGGCAAATGTCTACTTGTTCTATCACACAAACATGTAAGGTATCTATGTTTGGTGGATGGTTGATTGTATCAATATCAATTGGATTAATAATGATACTAACGATTCCCATTCCGATGTT
>JAHDBB010000016.1:3078-24198 GCA_020630635.1 Chitinophagales bacterium | reverse complement strand
GATTGCCGTTTCACAAGGATTCTCGACTGATTCAACTTTAACACTAATCGTCAATATTCCTGTTTCCATATTTCCACAAGAATCTTGAACAACATAAGTTATATTATCAACTCCTGTATAATCAACATTAGGTGTATATAAAATGCAGTTGTTGTCTAAAACAATGGCTGTTCCATTGATTGGATCTTCTACTATTTCACTTACGCTCATATCAATACCTGTATCATTGTCTAAAACGCAAACTACTTCGGATGTATTGATAATGATGTCTATATTTTCATTAACGACTTGTAGTGTACTATCACAAGGATTTTCGATGGTGTCTCCTTCTATAATAATATTAACGATTCCAATTTCTGTGTTGCCACAAGAATCTAGGACTTCGTAATTAAAATTATCAGTTCCATTGAAATTAGGATTGGGAGAATATAAAATACAATTGTTGCTTAGAATTTCGGCGGTTCCATTTAATGGATTTTCGATTATCGAATTTACTACTAAATCAATACCTGTATCGTTGTCTAAGACACAAATTGCTTCGGGTGTATTTTCATCTATTGTAATGTTTTCATTGTTTACCTCCAATATTACATTATCGCAAGGATTTCCGATCGTGTCTCCTCCTATAATAATATTGACGATTCCAATTTCTGTGTTGCCACAAGAATCTAGGACTTCGTAATTAAAATTATCAGTTCCATTGAAATTAGGATTGGGAGAATATAAAATACAATTGTTGCTTAGAATTTCGGCGGTTCCATTTAATGGATTTTCGATTATCGAATTTACTACTAAATCAATACCTGTATCATTGTCTAAGACACAAATTGCTTCGGGGGTATTTTCATCAATTGTAATATTTTCATTGTTCACCTCTAATATTACATTATTACAAGGATTTTCGATGGTATCTCCTCCTATGATGATATTCACTATTCCAATCTCTGTATTACCACAAGAATCTATGACTTCATAATGAAAACTATCGGTTCCTGTAAAATCAGTATTGGGAGCATATAAAATACAATTGTTGCTTAGGATTTCGGCGGTTCCGTTAACTGGATTTTCGCTTATTGAATTGACTATTACCTCTACACCTGTATCGTTGTCTAAGACACAAACTGCTTCGGGTGTATTTTCATCAATCGTAATATTTTCATTATCTACTTCTAGTATGACATTGTCACAAGGATTTTCATTGGGTTCAGGTTCTCCCGTTACTTCAATGAAAAGCATTCCAATATTTACATTGCCACAGGTGTCTCCAACGAAGTATTCAATGGTATCTAGTCCTACAAAATCATTATCAGGTATGTAAATTATACAATCATCTTCAAATTCAGCAATGCCATTTTCTGTTACATTGGATATGTTTACAAGGTGTATATCTATACCTGTATCGTTGTCTAATACACAAGATGTTCCCATTGTATTAATATCTATAGTTATTGAATCATTTTCTGTTAGTAAAAAGGCATCTGTACATGGGTTCTCTTCTCCTTCAAATTCTTCAACAACAATAAATATAAAGCCAATATCTGCATTTAAACAAGAGTCTTGTACATTATAAGTAATCGTGTCTGTTCCTATATAATTAGGGTTTGGTGTATAAAGTAAGCAATTATCTTCTAATAACTCTACTTGTCCATTGGTTGGATAAACATTAATACTTTCTAGCCCAATATCTAAACCACTATCATTGTCTAATGGACAAATTACTTCAACATCGTTTTCTATTACTTCAATATCTTCATTAATTACAAATAATGAAACTCCTTCACACGGATCAGGTGTGTCTGGTACAATAGTAATCGTAACAGTCCCTATTTCATTGGGATTACAACCATCTGTTATCTCATAAACAAAAACATCATTTCCTACATAGTCAGGGTTCGGTACATACGTAATACAATCATCATCTCCTATATTTAAAAAACCGTGATTAGGTGGTGTTAAGATATTTATCAATTCAACATTTACTCCTAAATCATTTTCTAAAATGCAATTTGAAATAGGTGTATTGAGTGGAGTTGTGATAAAATCATTTATTGCCACTAGATTTGTTTCTAATGTGCAAATCTCATAGATATAATCTCTAATACATCCATTACTGTCTTGAATAGTCGCTTGATATTCTCCTGCTTCTAAACTATTAATATTGGTGTCAAAAGAAACAAACCCATTAGGTCCTATCCATACAATTGAAAAATCCTCAGGGTTTTGTGCAAAATTTAATTCTATGGAGCCGTCCGCCTCTAAACAACTGCTTACACAAGTAACATTGGAAGTTACATCTATTTCTGCCTCCACAATTTGAATGAGTTTTTCATAGGATACTAAACATCCTTCACTATTTATCGCAGAAGCTGTAATTTGATAGAATCCAGGAGCATTCCAATTGACTTCGTAAGCATTAAATTCTTCATTGAATACTGTATCTCCTCCTTCAAAATTAAATTCAATATTTTCAACAGGAATATCTCCTAAGTAGTTAATAAGTATGCTACTACCCACACAAGCAATATCTGCAATAATGAATTGAAGGATTCCTTCCGTTTCTTCTGAAGTTATATATACAGTTTGTGAGGTAGTTACACACCCATTTAGATCTGTCACTTCTACTTCATAATCTCCTAAAAGATTGGTTGTATAGGAATTGCTATTTGCTAGAGTAATTGCATTTCCTTCATAATACCATTGGTAACTGATAAAAGAACCTGTTACACTCAGTGTGTGATTCCCTCCTTCACACAAGAATACTGTATCTGTACTGGCAATCTGCACACTTGGTTCTGGATAAACATTAATGGCAAGAATATTGGTGATTCCTGTACACCCATTTTCTCCTAGTACCTCAGCATAGTAAAACCCAGCCTCTTCTACTGTAATACTACCATCTGGGTTTCCTGATAAATTGGTCTCTGTATCAGTCGTTGAATACCAGTCAACATCTAAATAATCGCCTAAAATAAATAAGGTTGTTTGTTCTCCTTGACATAGGGTCTGTTGATTGGTATAAATAACCGCACCATCATTGTTGTCATTAACGTTGATTACTACTGGTTCAGAAGTTGCTTCACAAGCATCATCATTGCTAACAATGACATAATAAGCACCACTACTGCTCACTACCAAAGTTGAATTTGTTCCTATGGGGGCTGTACTTCCTAATAAATACCAAGTATAATTATCAAAAGATTCTCCACTGTTTTGAGAATCAACAGATAGTTGAATGGAACCTTCTTCTTCACAGAAATTACTATTTCCCTCTATACTAATGACAGGTGTATCAAGTGTTTTATTTCCTAATATGATGCTATTTGAGACTAAATGACATCCATTCATACTTTCAACCTCTACCCAATAAGTTCCTGCTTGGTCAGATGACCAATTAAAACTATTGGCTTCAAAGATAGGTAGTCCGTTGTAGTACCATTGATAAGAATCATAATCATTATTTAAACTCATTTGTGCAGGTATTCCTCCTAAACAGACTTCATTAGAATTCGTTGTCAAGCTGGGTAGTGGATCTTCTCCAACGATAATCGTTGTTGCTCCTTCTGAAATACAACCATTGCTTGCTATCATTGTTAAAAACAAAGTGGTTGTTTCGGTTAGTTGTACACTTGGATTAGGACAATCATCACAACTAAAAATGGCATCACTAGTAGCACTCCATTGATAATTTTGACCACTACCATTGCTAAATATCTGAACTGTTTCATTGGGGCAAGCTAAATAGGAAGAAGCCTCAATATTTAATGGAATACTTGGATTAACTATGACTTCGACAGAATGTAAACCTTCTACTAAACAACCATTTTCATCCACTGCCTCAACTGTATAAATACCTGATAAACTTACATCTTTTTGATTATAAACACTTGATTGTATTAATTGTCCATTTAAGTACCAGTAATAAAATTCATATCCTGCATCTGCCACTAGAACCCCGACTTCTTGATTATTACATAAAGTCAACTCATCAGGTACTATATCTAAAATGCTTGTTGGATATTGCGTAATCTCAATGGTTTCGGTGAATCCTTGACACCCATCATTATTACTAACCCAAGCATAATAGCTTCCTGCTTCTGCTGCTATATATACAGGTGATGATCCACCAGAGACCGCTTCTCCATTAAAATACCATTGATAGATTAAATAATCCCCTTGTACACTCAATTCAATGCTTCCATTTTCACAAAGAGTTTCATTTTCATTATCTACATTTATAGTTGGATTTGTTGGAATATTAGTAGAAATATTAACTACATTAGAAGTAGCAGAACAATTATTTTCATCGTTTACGATAACAAAAACGGTTCCATTACTATTTAAAGTAATTTCATTATTACCAGTATCTTCATAAACTTCATTGTTAACATACCAAACATAGTTTTGATACCCTTCTGTTGCTGTTAAAGTAGTTTCTCCTCCCTCACAAATATTTGCTGAACTAATTAGATTAACCTCTGGTAAATTATGAATGATGACTTCTTCTTCCTCTGAGTACACCTGACATCCATCTGATGTTGTTCCTATTACTGAATATGTTCCACTTTGTATTGGATTAAATAAATTGTTGCTCCCTTCTTGAACGATAATAGTTCCTTCTAGCAACCAAGTGTAAAAATCAAAATTAGTTGTTGCCATTAAAACACTTTCATTTCCTTCACAGCTTTCTGTTTCTCCAATTAAAGCAATACTAATAGCAGGTGCTTCATTTACTTCAATTAAAATACTTTGAGTTAAAGTACAGTTGTTTGCATCTGTTGCAGTTACCGCATAAATAGTTGTTTCAAGAGGTGTCGCAAAAGGGTCAAGACAATCTGTACAACTTAAACTAGAATCGTCATTTCCATCACTCCAAACCACTGTATTTTCGGGCAAACTACTTGCAAAAAGTTGTAATGTTTCACCCGCACAAATTTCAACTTTGGTTGCACTAAAACTCAATGGGATTTCTGGATAAATTTCTATGTTGGCAGGATTACTTATAGCCGTACACCCATATTCATCGGTTACTTCAACGGTATAAACACCTGATTCTTGTGCATTAAATGTGTTATCACTTCCTGTCTGTACAAGTACATTTCCATACCAGTACCAGTTATAGTTGACATAGTCATTTTCGGTTGTTAATGTTATTTCACTAATTTCCTCAGTTGAACACAATTCAATTTCTTCTGGGCTTAATGTTGGAGTTGGTAAATTCACAATATCGACTTCTACTGGTTCAGATAATCCACTACAAGTACTTAAATCACTAGCAAAGACTTGATAGTTTCCTGACTCTGTAGCTACATAAACTGTCGAATTAGCGGCTGGTATTGCAATACCATCTAAATACCATTGAACATTTACATAGGCTCCTGTCAGAGATAATGCGACTCCGTTTCCTTCACAATTACTTAATCCATTATGATTGATGATTGGACTTGCAGAAGAAAAACTAATAGGGAAATTGGCACTAACACTACTACATCCGTATTCGTTATATACTTCAACTAAGACTGTAGAATTTATTTCGTCATAAACTAAATTTGCCCCTTCTGGATTATCAGATACTCCCAATTCATTAATTATCCACTGGTAGGTATTATTTCCAGAAATAGCAATAATTTCAATATCACTTTCCTCACAGAAAACTTCTCCCCCTACAACATTAAGCTGTGGAGTAGCAGGCAATGGATTAATATTTACTGTTACTGATTCACTTTCTAAATTACATTGTGAAGAAGATGCCATAACAGTATAAAGCCCTGCCATACTAGCCATCAATTGATTAGCCTCTCCACTCTGAACCAGTGTTATGCCATTCAAGTACCAAGCATAGTTATCAAAACCTGCTGGTGTTTCTAGCAAAACTGTTTCTCCCTCACATACATCATTTTCACCTATTATTTCTATAACAGGTTGTTCATTTTCAAATACAATAATCGTAATTTCATCATTTGAGATACAACCATCTTGGCTTTCAATCGTTACTGTATAAGTTGTTGTATTGGTCGGAGAAATATTTGTTTGTGGACAAGAAGGACATTCTATACTACCATCATTAGGCAACCAAGAATAAGTTTCACCATTATTATTAACAGAAAGCGTTGTCGTTTCTCCCTGACAAATAGCTGTTTCATTAGCTGTAATATTGACATTTAACTCATCCCATATATTGACTTGTGCTGCATTGCTGACTGTTGTACAACCATTCATACTCGTAACTTCAACAGTATAATATCCTGTTTCTGTTACTGTATAAGTATTTTGAACTCCTTCTTGTACTACAACCAAGTTATTCAAATACCAAGTATAGCTACTATATCCTTCAGGAACACTAAAAATCACAGGATTATTATCGACTCCACAAAGCTCAATTGGCGTTGAAGGAAGTGTAATTTCGGGTAATTCATCAACGTAGATAACTACCGCATTAGAAACTCCCTCACACCCTGAAAGATTGCTTACTGTTACTTCATACAATCCTTCTTCATATACTGCTATATTATTCGTAACAGCACCTTCAATTGGCTCATTATTAAAATACCATTGAATGTTTTCATATGCTCCAGCAATCGTTAAGTTTGTACTTTCCCCTTTACATAAAGTTGATGGACCTAAAACGTTGATAATGGGAACTGTTGATGGGCTGGCATTTATTTCAAAAACTTCAGAAGTTACTTGACAACCATTTTCATCAATCCCTATTACAAAAACAAAAACATCATTTTGTATATTCAATGTGTTTCCGACTACTTCACTTTGTGTCTCATTAATAAACCATAAATATTCTACAAAACCTTCTGAGGCAGTTAATGTAACGGTTTGTCCTTCACAGAAAATACCATCTCCTATTATTTCTACATCAATATTTTCTATTGTATTTACATCTAAAACAACAGGATTAGTTGTATTTGTACAACCATTTTCACTTGTTACTGCCACTGTATAAATGCCTACTTGTGTTGCTAAGTAATTATCTTCAATTCCTTCTTGTACTAAAACGCCTCCATCCTTGTACCAACTATAGTAATTAAAACCAGATGTAGCCATTAGCGTTGTACTTTCTCCTTCGCAAATTTCATTTTCAACAATTACTAAATTAGCTACAGGATTAGGATTAACCACAATCTCAACGGTTTCTGTAGTAGAACAACCATATTCATTTTCAACTGTTAGGGTATAACTTGTTGTTTGTGTAGGAGTTAAAATTGGTTGTGGACAATGACTGCAAGATAGACTTGCATCATCAGGTAACCAGCTATATTTCACACCATTCGTAAATGCTGTTAAAATAATACTTTCACCTTCACAGATTTCATTGCCATTTATATCTGATAAAATTTCTAAAGTTGGGTTATCATGGAACTGAATGTTTAAGTAATTGCTTGGATCACTTTGTTTTTCATTCTCATCAGTTACAACTACCGTATAAATACCTGATTCCTCAACGATTAAGTTGTTTTCACCTGTTGAAGCAACAAGATTAGAACCATTAAGATACCAGTCATATTGAATAAATCCTTCTGTTGCACTCAATTCAACACTTGGATCATCTGCTCTACATACATTTACGACTGAAAACTCATCTTCAATATCTGCCTCTAAAATTACTTCTGGTAAAGGTAAAAAGGTTAATGTTACTTCTTCACTTATTCCTGTACAACCATCTAAATTAACAACTTCTACTGTATAATTTCCTGACTCATTTGCATTATATATATTATCAATGGCTCCCTCTATAGCGAATCCATTTAGATACCATTGAAATATAGTATAGGGACCGCTTACACTTAATAAAATATTTTCACCTTCACAAGCTTCAATAATATCATTAGTATTAATCACAGGATTAGGAAGTATTCCAACAGCGATATTAATAGGCATAGAAATAGATGTACAACCATTTAAATCAACTATACTAACTGTGTAACTTCCAGATGTTAATACATTGAGTGTATTACTGTTTCCTGTTTGAACGATATTAAACTCATCTTTGTACCAAGTATAAGATGTAAATCCTGTTTGTGTTTGTAAGATAATTGGGAGTTCACTTTCATCACATACTTGCGTAGCACTTGGAATAATAATAGGTTCAATGGTTGGTATTATTTCAATAGTAACAGGAGTTGATATTCCACTGCAACCACTTAGATTATCAACAAAAACAGTATAATCACCTGCCTCTATTACTTCTAAAGTATTATCTACTCCTATAATAATTGGCTCACCATCCTTATACCATTGAATAGTAGTGTATATCCCACTAATTGTTAACAGTTGACTTTCTCCTTCACATAATATTAAATCCCCTTCATAAATAATCTGTGGTTGAGGTAATGGATTAGTAACGACTTCTATTGATTCAGAGATACCTACACAACCATACTGATCAGTAACCTCAACATAGACCATTCCTGTTTCATTTACACTTATTGTATTTTCATTACTATTTTGAATAGCATTTCCATTTAAATACCAAATGTAATTATTATAAACATCTGATGTTATTAATGTTACCATTCCTCCTTCACAAAATACAGCATCACTTTCTACTTCAATACTTGGATTGGGGATTTCGTTTATTGTAATAGAAAGACTATTTGAAATATTAAAACAAGTCGATTCATTACTTACTTCCACATAATACGCTCCTGTCATATCAGCTACAAGAGTATAATCTTCTGCCTGGAAAATTGGCAAGCCATTGAAATACCATTGATAATTATCGTATATATCCTCTACAATTAAAGTTGCTGTTTCACCTTCACATAAAATATCTTCGCTCAAGTTTTCAATAACAGGAATTGGTAGTTCTTCCACACTTACAATTGTTTCTAAAGTAGTTCCTAAACACCCATTTTCGGTTACAACTGCATAATAAGTTCCAGCAATAGTAACAGTAATACTATTGGCATTAGCATTTGTAATTATCTCCCCGTTTAAATACCATTGATAACTATCATAAGCTTCTGTAATGGTAATTTTCAAACTTTCTCCTTGACATAGTTCAGTGTCATTGTTAAGTTCTATTCCTGGATTTGGAGGATTGATATAGGATAGTGTTACAGATTCAGAGATCCCTTCACAATTTCCTGTACTTGCTATTACCTGTATATTTCCTTCTTCATTAATTTCAATAGTATTAGAAGAACTATTTTGAACACTAGTTCCATTGACATACCATTCATAACTTTCAAACCCAAATGTTGTTGTTAGAATAATAGAACCTTCCTCACAAAAGTCTTCTGCTCCATTTATAATGACTTCTGGATTTTGTGTAAAAGAAATTTCTAAAATATCTGATTGAGTACTACAGCTTGAATTATTTACAACTGCATAGTAAATACCTGCTTCTGTAATAGTTAAAGTACTTTCATTTTCATTAAAAATTATCAATCCATTTTTGTACCATTCAATGGTCTCATAACTTCCCAATGCTGTTAAAATTACATTCTCTCCTTCACACACTGGATGTGGACTACTATCTATCTCAATATTTGGATTATTGCTCACTATTACTTCTAAAGGTAATGTTTCACCTTCACAATCACTATTCACATCTGTTACCAAAGAATAATAGTTGCCTGATTCTGTTATTATTAAGTTAGAAGATGTAGCTCCTTCTATTAAGCCATTTTCATTATACCACTGATAACTTCCATAAGATTCGGTAACCGCTAAAGTTGCTGATTCTCCTTCACAAAACTCTAAACTTCCTGATATGACTTGAATGCCTGGATTGGGAGGTGTGGTATAACTTACATTTACCATTTCTGATACAACTTCACAATCCTCTAGACTTACTACTACAAATACATTTGCTTCTTCTGATAAGGTTAGTGTATGTGCAGAACCTACATCAACGATTTCATTACTTACATACCATTGATAACTATCAAAACCGGATGTCGCTGTTACAGTAATAACACCTTCTTCGCAAAAATTAGATCCTACTGTTAATTCTATTTCGGGAGTAGTATTAAATGGAACCTCAAGTATTTCTGATTGGGTGTTACATTCTGAACTTCCGACAATTGCATAATAAGTTCCCGATTCAGTAATTGTTAAAACATTCTGTATTTCACCAAAAATCAGCACACCATCTTTATACCATTCTATACTTTCATAGTTTCCACTTGCTAAAAGAGCTATACTTTCCCCTTCACAAACAGGTACTTCCCCTGTAATTGCGACATTAACACTTGGATTTTCATTTACCAATACCTCTAATGATAAAGTCTCTCCTTCACAATCACTATTTGTATCTGTTACCAAAGAATAATAGCTGCCTGATTCTGTTACTATTAAGCTAGAAGATGTAGCTCCTTCTATTAAGCCATTTTCATTATACCACTGATAACTTCCATAAGATTCGGTAACCGCTAAAGTTGCTGATTCTCCTTCACAAAACTCTAAACTTCCTGATATGACTTGAATGCCTGGATTTGGAGGTATTGTATAACTCACATTAACTACTTCTGAGGTTCCTCCACATCCATCTAAACTTGCTACAACAAATACATCAGATTCTTCTGATAAGGTTAAAATATTAGAAGCACTAATATCTACTACTTCATTATTTATATACCATTGATAACTATCAAAACCAGATGTCGCTGTTACTGTTACAACTCCTTCTTCACAAAAATTAGAGCTTACTGTTAGTTCTACTTCAGGATTTTGAGTAAATGGAATATTTAAAACTTCAGATTGTGAAATACATCCTCCTTCTTCTATGACTGCATAGTAAAGACCTGATTCTGTAATAATTAAAGTATTTTGATTCTCATTAAAAACGATCACTCCATCTTTATACCATTCAATGTATTCATAGTTTCCTGTTGTTGTTAAAACTACATTTTCTCCTTCACATACTGGATAAGGACTTGTTCCCAATTCAACAGAAGGGTTATCATTTACTATTACTGCCAGAGATAAAGTTTCTCCTTCACAGTTATTGGTTATATCTGTCACCAAAGCATAGTAATTACCTGATTCTGTCACTAGGAGGTTATAAGCAGTGGCTCCTTGAATTAAACCATTTTCATCATACCATTGATAGCTTCCATAAGATTCGGTAACCGCTAAAGTTACAGATTCCCCGTCACAAAATTCTAAACTACCTGATATGACTTGAATACCTGGATTAGGTGGTGAGGTATAACTTACATTTACTTCTTCTGATGTACTTTCGCATTCTCCGATACTTACCATTACAAATACATTGGCTTCTTCTGATAAAGTTAATATATTCGATGATTCTGTTACAATTATCTCATTATCCACATACCATTGATAATTGTCAAAACCAGATGTGGCTGTTACCGTTACTACTCCCTCCTCACAGAAGTTAGAACCTACTATTAATTCTACTTCAGGACTATCACTTATTGATACTTCAACAACATTAGAAATATTTGAACATCCATCTTCACTAGTCACTTCAATATAATAATTTCCTGATTCAGTAATTTCTATAAAATTATCTTGTGCTTCAAAAATAGGCAATCCATCTTGATACCATTGATAGCTATCATAAAATTCGTCAATTATTAGAGTAGTACTCTCTCCTTCGCATAATCGTATTTCCCCCTGATTGCTAATAGTTGGATTAGGCGTTTCTCCTTCCGTTACTACGGTTTCTAAAGTTTCTCCTATACAGCCATTATCAAATACAATTGCGAAATAAGTTCCTGCTTCCGTAATTATTAAACTATTACCATTATTGGATAAAAGTAAATTATCTTTAAACCATTGATAACTATCATAAGATGCAGTGATATGAATTGTTAAACTTTCTCCATCACACAACTGTGTATCACCTTCTAATTGTATTCCTGGATTAGGTGGATCAATAAATGTAACATTAACTGATTCAGAGGTTCCTATACAATTTCCTAAACTAGCTATTACATAAATACTTCCTTCTTCATTAACAATTAGTGTATTTAAAGAACTATTTTGTACGCTTTGTCCATTAAGAAACCATTCATAATTATCAAAACCTACATTAGTTGTTAAAGTTATAGTTCCTTCTTCACAAAAGTCTTCTGCTCCTTGTATATCAACAATAGGGTTCTCACTAAAAGGAATTTCTAAAATTTCAGATTGTATTGCACAGCCTCCACTATTTTCAACAATAGCATAATAAGTTCCTTCTTCAGTCACATTTAACAAATTGGAAATTTCATCAAATAAAACTAACCCATCTTTATACCATTGAATAGTTTCATAATCTCCTTGTGCTGATAAAGTTACACTTTCTCCCAAACATACAGGATATGTGGTTATTGGAGTAATGTTAATGGTTGGATTTTCGAAGGTAGTCACTTCTAAAGTTAAAGTTTGTCCCTCACAATTGGTAGCATCATCAATTACTTGTGCATAGTATATTCCAGATGTATTTACTGTTAGAGTTACTTGATCTCCACCTGTAATGATTCCATCCTGATTATACCATTGATAACTTTCATACATTTCTGTAACTGATAAAGTAGCGGTTTCGCCTTCACAAAAATTCAAACTTCCTGATATTACTTGAATGCCTGGATTTGGAGGAGGATTGTAGCTTACACTAATCGTTTCAGAAGTTACCATACACCCACCTAAAGTGACGACAACATAGACATCTGCTTCTTCGGAGAGGGTTAATGTATTACTTTCATTTGATTGTACACTTGTTCCATTCACTAACCACTCATAATTATCAAATCCTAATGTAGCTGTCACCATTATACTGCCTTCTTCACAGAAACTTGAAGCTCCAAATATTTCAACATCCTGATTTTCATAAAAAGAAACTTCTATATTTTCAGATTCTGTTGAGCAACCACTTTCAGTTTCTACAATAGCAGAATAAATACCTCCTTCATCAACAATAATGTTACCACTTATTCCATCCAAAATAAGTACACCATTTTGATACCATTGAATGTTATCATAATCTCCATTAGCTGTCAATGTTACTGTTTCACCTTGACAAACAGGATTAGCAGAAGAAGTAATATTAATAGTTGGCTTTTCAATTATCTCAAAGGTAAAAGAAGTTGTTTCTCCTTCACAACCATTTATATCATCCATAACTACTGCATAATAAGTTCCTGAGGTTGTAACTATAAACGTAGATGATGTGGCTCCTTCAATAACTCCATTTCCATTATACCATTGATAACTATCATACATTTCTGAAATAAACAAAGTAGCTGTTTCGCCTTCACAAAGATTAGTATCACCATTAATAAATTGAATACTTGGATTTGGAGGAGTTGTATAATTTATATTTATTGTTTCAGATGTTTCTGTACAACTACTCAAAGTAGCAATAACATATACATTAGCTTCTTCCGATAAACTTAAAGTATTATTAGCATTGGATTGACTACTAACTCCATTGACAAACCACTCATAGTTATCAAAACCACTGGTTGCTATAATAACCACCTCTTCTTCTTCACAAAAAGACGAATTAATATAAAGTTCTACTAAAGGATTTTCATTAAAAGTAATTTCAAATGATTCGGTAGTTGTTGTACAACCATCAGTACTTTCTGCAATAGCGTAGTAAGTTCCTGCCTCACTTACCTCTAAACTTGCACTAACTGCATTAAAAATCATAAAACCATCTTTATACCATTGTATTGAGGCATAATCTCCAATAGCATTTAACATAACTGTCTCTCCTAAGCAAACAGGATAATTACTTATAGCTACTGCAATATCTGAATTATCATTTACGGTAACTTCTAGCGATAAAGTTTCGCCTTCACAGTTGGTACTTTCATCAATTACTTGTGCATAATAAGTTCCTGATGTACTAACCGTTAAAGTTGCTTGGTCTGCTCCAACTATAATTCCATCTTGATTATACCATTGATAACTTCCATACATCTCTGTTACTGATAACGTAGCTGTTTCGCCTTCACAAAATTCTAATATCCCTTCAATAATTTGTATGCCTGGATTAGGAGGGGAGATATAACTTACATTAATTGTTTCAGAAGTTCCGGTGCATTCGCCTAAAGTAACAGTGACATAAACACTAGATTCTTCTGAAAGAGTTAGTGTATTATTTTCATCCGATTGTACATTTACTCCATTCACAAACCATTCATAGTTATCAAAACCTAATGTAGCTGTCACCATTATATTACCTTCTTCACAGAAACTTGAAGCTCCAAATATTTCAACCTCTGGATATTCTTCAAAAGGAATTTCTAAATTTTCAGATTGTATTATACATCCATTTTCACTTTCTACGATTGCATAATAAGTTCCTTCTTCATTTATTACTAACTCATTAGTTGTTGCATCGAATATAATAATACCATTTTGATACCATTCAATAGAAGCAAAATCTCCATCAGCACTCAGATTAACTGTTCGTCCCGGACATACAGGATATTCAGTTGTAGAAATATCAATACTTGGATCTTCAAAAATCTCAATTTCTAAAGGAATACTTTGCCCTCCACACTCATTACTATTAGCTACAATAGCATAATAACTACCTGCTTCATTTATAGTCAAAGTCGCTTCATTAGCTC
The DNA here is from genome assembly GCA_020630635.1 of Chitinophagales bacterium. Classification (GTDB taxonomy): domain Bacteria; phylum Bacteroidota; class Bacteroidia; order Chitinophagales; family UBA2359; genus JAHDBB01. Next base: position 9,652 of record JAHDBB010000016.1, on the reverse strand, counting down.
CTGTAATAATTCCATTTTCATTATACCATTGATAAATATTAAAAACCTCTGTAACCCCTAAAGTTGCAGAACCTCCTTCGCAAAACTCCAAAGAACCATCAATCAATTGGATATTAGGAGCAGGAATATCTGCTAATTCAATGGTCACTGTTTGAGATGTTCCCTCACAAATATTTGTACTGTTTGCTTCAACTGTATAAGCACCTATTGCTGTAACAGTAATACTTGTTACATCTGTTGCAATTACAGCTCCATTATAATACCAAGTATAATTTTCATAAAGATTAGGGGTTGTCAAAAGCACACTATCTCCTGCACAAATAACTTGGCTTTCTTCATTAATAACAACTTCTGCATTGGAACTAAATGTAATTGCAATGGGTTCTGAAATACCAGTACATCCATTATCATCTGTAGCTTGAACCAGATAATTCCCTGTTTGTGTAACTGTAAAAATTGTTCCTATATCTAAAATTTCACCTACAGGTTCACCATTTTCATCTGATGCAAACCATTCAACACTTGCATAATTCCCAAAAATGATAAGATCTGTTGTTTCTCCTTCACAAATACTTGTCCCATCAGGTGTATCAATAGTGGGTGAATTAAACATGTTGACAGTCACAGAAACTATATCAGAATTTTGACTTTCGCAATCTTGGCTATTGGTCACTACAACATAATAATTCCCTGCTTGAGTAGGCTCGTAAACTTGGCTTGTACTGATTACACTATCATCACCTTCTAAATACCACGCATAGCTTGCAAATCCACTACCTACATCTAATGTAATGTTCCCAGCACTACCTTCACAGAAGGATAAGTTTCCTGCCACTGTAATATTAGGTATTGGATTTGCTGTAACTATCGTGGTTGCTTCATGGAGTGCTGAACATCCGTCAGGGGTTGTGTAATTAAGTCTATATAGTGTTGTTCCAACTGGTGGAGTAACGATGGCATTATAAACGCCTACATCACTAACTCCTTCTGATGGTGACCAACTATAATTACTTCCATTATTTACACCATTAAACTCTACGGTCTCTCCTTCACATAGATTATAAGTTCCTTCACTTGTTTGAAGTAAAGGTTCTATACTAACTGATACATTGTCCTGTGAAATACAAGCATTATTTCCTGTTCCTCTTGTTGTAGTTAAAATAAAATTTCGTATTTGTGTTGTTCCTGTTGTGTTATTAATTTGCAAAGTAGGATTAGGACAATCTTCACAACTTAATCCGCTATTTGTAGGCGACCAACTGTAAGTGTAATTCTCAACTCCTTCACAACCTATTTGACCTATTTCTCCTGAACAAAGCTGTAGATCTTCGCCTGCATTAAAGTAACTATAGTTGTAGAAATTGGTCGTACCAGAATTACATTGGCAATTACTTTCATCATCTATCAATAAAATAAGGGGGCATGTTTTTCCTCCTTCTGCCATAAAATCATTTACAACTGTAATACTTTGTCCTGCACCAATTCCTTGTGTATAACTATAGGTATCAATAATTTCATCTACACCTTGTTCATAAGTTCCATTAGCATTAGCATCATAAACTGTATTAATAAAAATAGAAGTATTAACAGGAACAGCAGAACCACTATTATTAACTGCAATCACTACATTGATATTTTCAGTATCCCCACTATTACATTCTGCATAAATATTGGCAGTTGCAGCAAAATCTAAATCTGGTTTTACAACATTTAACGTAACTGTTTGTGAACCTGTTTGAACTGGAACTTCACACATGGAACCATCTGATACACATGCGACTAAAGCGGTTGTAAAAGAGTTAATAGCAAATTCTTGTGAGAAACAAACCGTTTCTTCAGGTGCGTATACTTCAAATGAAAACTGAACAATTTCATTTACATCTATGGAATCGGGCAATTCCCAAATTAATTCCTGAAATCCTTCAACATTTTCTAAAGTTGGTTCTCCTGCGTCCCATCCTGTTGAAGGAATGTTGGTTACTATCGAATTTGCTTCATAGAATATATTTTCGGGTAAACGAATGCGAACAAAATCATTGGTGTCCGTTGCAATAGGTCCTAAATTTTGAACATTTATCGTAAAAGCTGTTGGTTGTAAACAAGGTTCAACCTCATCTACATTGATGGTTGTTTGCAATACATAAGGAGGCTCTGCTCCTTCAATAAATAAATCTTCATTTTGTAAGGTTCCTACTGTTTCTTCACCACAAGCATTGAAGCCATAAGTAGCAAACTTGAAAATGTCACCAGAAACATATCCACAAGAAGTTGCTGCCTCAAAGCGAATTTTAAATCGATTCTCTGTGTCCGTTGGACTGGGAATTGCCGCCAAGCCCTCTAAGAAGATAGGATCAATATCATTTATTTCATAACGATAAAAATAACCTGTTGGTGTTGTTTCTATAAGAGTTGGTAAAAAACCTATTGGAACATAAGCTGCATCTATTGGGTAGGCAATTTCAAAACTATTGGGGATAAACTCAATGCCTTCTAATGGAATGGTTATATCAAAAACAATATCATAAACTGTTCCCCGCATTACATTTTTAAATTCGATCTCAAAGAAAGCATTTTCACATAAATCAACGGTATCCGAATGATTGAGCAAGTTTGCTTGGATGGCTGCCTCTTGTGGTAAAATACTAACAACTACTGTATCTTCTAAATATTCACAGCCTAATTCATTAGGATTCTCAAATTCATCAGCACAAGTCCATACAAATCGAACAACAGATTCTTCTGGATCACAAACACCATCATAACTAGCTGTTAAACGATATGTTCTGCATTCATTTTCTCCAAAGCCTCCTAAATTACTCCAATAGTAAGCAATACCAAAAGCATTTACATCTAAATCTACAGGATTATTGGGATCATCAATATTGGTAACTTCTACTAGTTCCAACCCACTATCAGCATCAAAAGTCATCCAAGTAACATTGGTTTCAGCAAAACTATTATTACAAACTTCAATATCCCAAGTAACTTCTTGTTCTATTCCTTCTTGTATGGGATTTAGCACATTAAAGTTGAAATTAGGTAAAACAAGATTAATAAGCCCTTCTTCTTGTACCGTTACTGTTTTAGGACACTCTGGTGAGTTGGTGATTGCATAATAATATTCTTTAAAGCTCATTTCAAAAGAATAATTAGATATATTCTCCTTGACACATTCGGCTTCAACTTGAATGTTAAATAACACTACTGTCCCATCTTGATTTTTATCTGGTACTGTAAATGCATCTTCTACGTTCTGTAAAACAACGGTATTTCCATTAACAACAACATCATTTAAACTGTACTCTTGTACATTGTTTCCATCATCTATTAAAACAGTTGCCGTACCATTAACAAAAGAAAATCCTTCTGGTAATTCAAAAGTAACATCACCTATATCTCCAAACCAAGGACGATATTCTACAGCAAAATCATCTCCTGTTCCCGAAATTATATTGATCCCTGCTTGAATAAATATTTCCCCCTCACAACCTAAGTGACTTGTTGCTAAAGTAGAAGGTTGAACTTGTGGTCGAATTAGATAATAATCAACACATTGTGCATCACAAGCTTGTAAACTTCCATTAGCTCGAAATTCTGTATGAAATTGATATAGCTCCCAAAAATCTGCCAATTGCTCTGAATCACTCACTTGTACATCCATTTCAAAGCCAACAATATCTCCTGCATTTATCGTTAGTCCGTTCAAGCAATTATCAAGATCAAAATGCCATTCAGCTAACCCATCTGCATTCTGCAAAACGTCAGGTGTTGGGATATTGGAACAAACAACATTTCCATTTACTATTAGACTTCCACTTTGAGGCAATTCAAAGGGCATATCTGTAATGGGATTTAATAAACGCAATACTAACGTCAGTCCATTAATTGGATCGTTTCCTGTTGCAATTCCTTCAATATTAACATATAAATCATCGCAAGTATAAGCTCTATCCAATTCTACACCTGGTGTATTGGCATTAGCTAAATTATTATCGTTGATGTCGGAACTTAACCAACCAAAAGAGGCTCTTTCCATATCAAATACATCCACAATAATCCCATCACATTCTTCTCCTTGTCCGCTTCCACAAGCACTACCTTCTAATAATGCCACGTAATTATCACAAGCTCTGGTAATTTCGCATCCATTACAAGGACATTCAAAAATGACTTCATAGTTAAAATTAACAATAGTTTGGTCGGTACAAGGTCCCTCAAATAATAGCTCCATATCCCAACAATCTGTTGTCACTTCTCCCTCTCCCCCAATCATTCCTCCTGATAAAACAAATTCATTATTTCCCAAAGAAGTGATGTTACTACTACTTCCATCATTCAGTATCGCTGATTGTGGAATGATGCCATCAACGTCAGATGAAAAATGTAAACTTACATTTGCTCCTTCACATTCTACAGTATTGTATGTGTTGTAAGAATAACAAAACTTACTACTAAAAGTCGTTGGGAAACCAACAATCGCATGATCTCCTTGTATTAAGGTATTTACTGCTTCTCCAAATTCGGGTCCACTCACCGTAAAATTAGTGGGTGACTGTACTTCATTACATTGGTTTTTATAAATACCCTTAACTGCAAAGCCTGAAAGACATTCGGCTGGTTCTTGGCTACAACCATTTGCTGGACAAGAGCGTTCAAATTCTAATCGAAAGGTAAAGCTTTGTCCTACTGCTAAATCATCGGCTTCTCCATCATTGTCTTCATCTGTCAAAATATTGGTAGAAGACAAATCAAAGAAAAATTCTCCCTCATCTACAAGGTTAGAAAAAGCAATATCATTACCGTTCACTTCTACATTGCTTATATCAAAATTGGCAGCAAAGTCGCTTCCTTCACAAGTTCGTTGCAAGCCCAATAAGAAGTCTTTGGCAAAAGAACCATTGGGATAATTGGAATCCCCATTATTGACAATGGATAGTTCTAAAAAATTGGTCTCACATACATTGTATAATTCTGATGCCACTAGATTAAATTCGACATTGGGATAGCCACTACCTATTGAAAATCCATTGGTAGTACTGGTCATTTTACACATTTCGTCATCGCATCCCCAACTAAAATTAAAGTCTGATAAATTGACTGTCGATTGGCAATCTATGATACAGACCTCTTCGTAAAATAAAAGCCTTTGGGTTTCTTCAAATTGTCCATTTAGACCTATTGCTTCTAAAATATCACTAGTAATATTCGCTGTAATTTGAGTGGAATCTGCATTGAAAGGCAAAGAAACGCTTGAACCACCTGGTACACCAACTGAAAGGCTGTTATAAATTAATGCACCATCATGGACATTTTCATAAACAAAATCCGTCAAAAATGCTAAGATTCCATCTTGTGAAATTTCTACTACTCGCTCATAACAATCTCCAACGTTAACGACTGGATAAGATGGTGTAATGGAAAGAATATTGAGGGCTGGAATATAGATTTCGTTATTGTAGGCTAAAGCAGGGGTATAGGAAACCGTTTCTGTTCCAGTATTAATTTGATAAGTGATTTCAACGGCTTGTTGTGCTTCCCAAGTGGGGACAACTCCACAATTTCCTTCAATCGGAATGTTGACAATCAACTCGCCTCCTCCTCCTAAGGTGGGTAAATCAAAGATAGGATTTTCTGGAGTGGAACCATTAGCTTCGTTCAAAGAGGAACCAGATGCTGTAAAAGCATCTCCATAAAACAATAAACCTTCTGCCAATTCGACTTCTAAAGTCGCATTGGAGAAACCATTGGTCGTTTCTATTTTTACTGCTAATGTATCGGGTTGAGCACAAACGATAAGGTGATCAAATTGAGAAGCCCCTGCTACTTCCGCTTCTCTCAAATCTGTTATACAAATATCACCAGTACCGTAGGCATTTACATATATTAAAAATGCAAATACCTTAAAAGGTAAAAGGCCTTTCATCAAATTAATTTTGGTTTAATATTTAAAAAGGTGATATAAAGTTACTTAAAGCAATAACTATATATTATTTGAGCAGGTCGTTTTTCACAATTGGAGATGAGGATTACACTTAGCGAAATTACTTAATGTGTAGTAGTATTAATATAATATATCGCATCAAATAAAGTGCCAAAGTATGGGTATTAGATAGACCTTTGCTTTATAATAAAAAACCATTTTTTTTAAATTCTGAAAGACAAGGGTTTGTGTATCCTAAATATTTTTAGTTGGGAATATTTAACACTAAAAAGGAGGATGTCATTAGAAAAATGTATCAAATGATGGAAAATAGTGTAGGAAAATTAAGATAGGAAAGATAAAATAGGATATTTTTTGACACTCTTTTGGAAAAGGGAAAAGGATTTTTCAATAAATAAGGTGTGAAAAGAATAAAATTAGCTGTTTTTTGAAAAATAGGTATACAATATTGGGCAATAAACAAGCATATATTTTAATTAAAGTATATAAATTATTTTTTCAATATTTGGATCGCAATGGATTAAAAATTCTAAAACGGTTCAGTTTGTAAGGCATTCTGTCCTTTCAAAATAGACCCGAATGAGTTAAATTCTAATTTTTAATCTCTAAATTCTAAAACAGTTCAGTTTGTAA